>JBPPMZ010000117.1:0-3978 GCA_051306295.1 Candidatus Limnocylindrales bacterium | reverse complement strand
GACGGCCAGATCTTCCTGGAGACGGACCTGTTCAACGCCGGCCAGCGGCCCGCCCTGAACATCGGCATCTCGGTCTCGCGCGTGGGTTCCGCGGCGCAGACCAAGGCCATGAAGAAGGTCGCGGCCCCGCTCAAGCTGGACCTCGCCCAGTACCGCGCCCTGGCGGCCTTCGCCCAGTTCGCGTCGGACCTGGATAAGGCCACGCGCGACCAGCTGACCCGAGGCGAGAAGCTTTCGGAGATCGTCAAGCAGCCGCAGTACCAGCCGCTCGCGGTGGAGAAGCAGGTCGCCATCCTGTACGTCGCGACCACCGGCAAGCTCGACGACGTCCCGACGCCGCGCGTCAAGGAGTTCGAGATCCAGTTCTATCGCTTCCTGGAGACCGAGCGCCCGGACATCCTCAAGGAGCTCGGTGAGACCAAGGCCCTGTCCGACGACCTGGCCAAGAAGCTCGAAGAAGCGACCGACACCTTCCGCACCTCGTTCCTGGCCTAGGGATCTACGCAGATGGATAGGAGAATCGGCTGGTCTGACGGTCCGAGGCAAGGCGAAGCCGAGCACGCGAGCGAGCGTACCCGCAGGTACGTGAGCGAACGCGCACAGGCGACGACGCCGCATCGGGCCGCTCAGGGCAGCCGCTGAAGTCGCATGGCATCACAACGAGACATCCGGCGTCGCATCGGCGCCGTGAAGAACATCAAGCAGATCACCCGGGCGATGCAGTTCGTGGCCGCGTCCAAGCTGAAGCGAGCCCAGGACGCCACGCTGGCCTCACGCCCGTACAGCGAGAAGCTCGATGAGGTCCTGGCTGACCTCGCGGCCGTGCTCGGCGCGGAAGACCATCCGCTCCTGGCCGAACGCGAGGGCGGCAAGCGATTGGTCGTGCTCGTCACCACCGATCGCGGCCTGGCCGGCCCGCTCAACACGAACACCATCCGGTTCGCCTCGCGCGAGATCCTGGACCAGCCAGGCGACCTGAGCGTCGTCACGGTCGGCCGCAAGGGTCGCGATGCGATGCGACGGGCGGGCGTCCCGATGGAGGCCCACTTCGCCGGGTTCGGCGATCGGCCGGCCTTCGCCGACGTCATCCCGCTGGCCCGGCTCATCTCCGACGACTACCTGTCGGGAACGTACAGCCAGGTGGATGTCCTGTACAGCCGCTTCGTGACCACCCTGACCCAGCGCCCGGAGAAGCTGCAGCTGCTGCCCATCCGCCCGACCCAGGACACGGAAGGCATCCCCGGCCACCAGTTCATCTTCGAGCCGAGTGCCGCGGCCGTGCTGGAGCAGCTGCTTCCGCGCTACGTCGCTACACGCCTGTTCCAGACCGTGCTGGAGGGCAAAGCCAGTGAGGAGTCCAGCCGGATGGTCGCGATGAAGAACGCCACGGAGAACGCGGGCGACCTCATCGACGACCTGACCCTCTCGTACAACAAGGTCCGCCAATCCAATATCACCCGCGAGATGATCGAGATCGCGTCCGGCGCCAACGCCCGCTGACGCTCACAGGACGCAGGAGGCAACCCCCACCATGGCGATCGCCACGACCCACGCGACCGGTCGGGTCATCCAGATCACCGGACCCGTCGTTGACATCGAGTTCCCGGCCGGCCAGCTGCCCGCCATCTACAACGCCGTCGAGATCCAGCGCGAGGGCCAGGATTCGCTGGTCTGCGAGGTCCAGCAGCACCTGGGCAACAACTGGGTCCGCTCCGTGGCGATGACCACGACCGACGGCCTGGCCCGCGGCGTGCCGGTGTTGGACACCGGTGGGCCCATCAGCGTGCCGGTCGGCGAGGCCACTCTTGGCCGCGTGTTCGATGTCCTGGGCCGCCCGATCGACAACAAGGGCCCGGTCAACGCCGCCGTCCACCTGCCCATCCACCGCAAGGCGCCCGCCTTCGACCAGCAGTCCACGGAGGTCGAGGTCTTCGAGACCGGCCTGAAGGTCATCGACCTGATCTGCCCGTTCAAGAAGGGCGGCAAGATCGGCATCTTCGGTGGTGCCGGCGTCGGCAAGACGGTCATCATCCAGGAGCTGATCCGGAACGTCGCCCAGGAGCACGCCGGGTACTCGGTGTTCGCCGGGGTCGGCGAGCGCAGCCGCGAGGGCAACGACCTCATCGCCGAGATGACCGAGTCGGGCGTCATCGCCAAGACCGCCTTCGTGTTCGGCCAGATGAACGAGCCGCCCGGAGCCCGCCTGCGGGTCGGGCTGACCGCCCTCACGATGGCTGAGTACTTCCGCGACGAGGAGGGCCGCGACGTCCTCCTGTTCATCGACAACATCTTCCGCTTCACCCAGGCCGGCTCCGAGGTCTCGGCCCTGCTCGGCCGGATGCCCTCCGCGGTCGGCTACCAGCCCAACCTCGCGACCGAGATGGCGGCCCTCCAGGAGCGCATCACCTCGACCAAGAAGGGCTCCATCACCTCGCTCCAGGCCGTGTTCGTCCCCGCCGACGACTACACGGACCCGGCGCCGGCGACGACCTTCGCGCACCTCGACTCGACCAGCCGCCTTGAGCGCAACATCGCCGAGCTCGGCATCTACCCCGCGGTCGATCCGCTGACCAGCACCTCGCGCGTGCTCGATCCGAATGTCGTCGGCGCCGAGCATTACGACGTGGCCCAGGAGACCAAGCGGGTCCTGCAGCGCTACCGCGACCTGCAGGACATCATCGCCATCCTGGGCATCGACGAGCTGTCCGAGGATGACAAGTCCACGGTCGCCCGGGCACGTCGGCTGCAGCGCTTCATGAGCCAGCCATTCTTCGTGGCCGAGGTCTTCACCGGTCGGGAAGGCAAGTACGTCTCGATCAAGGACACGGTCGCCTCGTTCAAGGAGATCCTGGAGGGCAAGACCGACACCCTGCCCGAGCAGGCCTTCTTCCTGGCCGGCACCGTCGACGACGTGCGCGAGAACGCCGCCAAGCTGGCCGGCTGAGGCGACCGTCATGTCCATCGTGCTGGAGATCGTGACGCCCGAGCGCCTGGCCTATTCGGACACGGTCGATTCGGTCGTGCTGCCCGGGTCTGAGGGTGAGATCGGCGTGCTGCCGCATCACGCGCCGCTCGTCTCGATGCTGGGCGTCGGTGAGCTGCGCATCCGCAAGGACGGGCAGGAGGAGGCGTTCGCCATCGTCGGCGGCTTCCTCCAGGTCCGCCCGGACAAGGTCGTGGTCATGGCCGAGACGGCAGACCTGGCCAGCGAGATCGACCTGGAGAAGGCCCAGGAGGCCCGCCGCGAGGCCGAGCGAGCCCTGGAGGGCGGCTTCCACGAGGGCGCCGATCTGTCGGCGGCCCGCGCCCAGCTGCAGCAGGCATTGATGCGCATCCGCGTCGCCGAGCGACGCCATCGTGAGGGTCCGCGGCGCCGCGGATAGGACTGTTGCGTGGCTGACGCCCGACCGTTCCACTGGGAGTACACCCCGGAGCCCGTCGCCCAGGAGGTATTCCGGGTGGAGGGTGGAGTCCCCCTGTCCGGCACCGTCCGGATTAGTGGCGCCAAGAATGCCGCCCTCAAGCTCCTGGCCGCGGCCGTCCTCACCGGTGAGCGCTGCCGCCTGACCAACGTCCCGGAGATCGAGGATGTCCGGGTCATGGCCCAGACCCTGACCGAGCTCGGGGTCGTGGTGGACCATCCGATGCCCAACGTCTACGAGGTCGCGGCCGGCGACGTGGACTGGCTGTTCGTGCCCCTCGAGGCGGCCGCGCGCATGCGTGCCAGCTTCATGCTCCTTGGCCCGCTCCTGACCCGATTCGGCCGGGTCATCATCAGCAACCCCGGCGGCGACCGCATCGGGCGGCGGCCGGTGAACCTGCACGTCGAGGCGATGCGCGCCCTGGGCGCGGAGATCGAGTACCGCAACGGCTACTACTACGCGGTCGCGCCGGGTCGCCTGCGCGGCGGCGAGATCACCTTCCCGTTCGTGTCCGTGATGGGCACCGAGAACGCGATCCTGGCCGCGACCCTCGCGG
>JBPPMZ010000116.1:0-30073 GCA_051306295.1 Candidatus Limnocylindrales bacterium | reverse complement strand
ATCATCGATCCCGACACCGTCCGCCAGGTCCGCCGCTACGCCCGGCGGCGCTTCCCGGACATCGCCGACGCGCCCGTCGTCGAAACGCGGGTCTGCCAGTACGAGGCCACGCCCGACACGGAATTCATCCTCGACCGCCACCCGGACTTCGACAACGTGTGGATCGCCGGCGGCGGCTCCGGCCATGCGTTCAAGCACGGACCGGTCATCGGCAGCTACCTCGTGTCACGGATCGCGGGTGCACCGGCCGGCCCGGACGAGGAGCGGTTCTCACTGACCCGGCCGCGGAAGCGTGGTGCGCACATGCGCACGGGCGCGGACCTGGCTGGCGGCGCGGCTGGCTGAGGGCGGTGTTCCGGCCAGTATCGGGATCGGCATGAACGCCCGGCGCGAGGCCGCTCCCGGCGCGGCGGTCTCCTCCCACCGGCGTCGATTCACGGCATACAGCAGCCGCACTGCTGGTACGCGCGGCAGTGTCCGGCGTCGTGCCCGATCCGTGGCCTTACCAGCAGCCACAGTTCTGGCTACCGAGATCTGGACCCTCGGCTGCCCCGTCGCAGCCTCTACCAGCAGTCATGGCTCTGGATACCGAGAACGCAGGCACTATCGACGGGCGCGAGGGGAACCTCAGATCGTCGCGGGGCCGGTGAAGTCCTTGCGCAGATTCATGGTGTACGGCGAGCGGACCGTCGCATCCGGGAACATGGATGCCTCGTCGGCGGTCGCGGTGATCCAGTCGACCTGCAGTCGGTTCACGATCAGCGTCCCAATGTCGCGGGCGACGATCGCGCCGGCCACGCTGTAGGCGATGGTCGCGCTCGTGAGCGGGATCATCGGCTCACGCTGGAGCACGCTCTTCATCGGGTCCATACCGGGAGTGACGTGCAGGCGGCCCAAGATCAAGTAGGGCCCGATCGACAGCTGCATGCGCTGTTCCTCGCGGCGGACGCGCTGCTTCTCCGACCCGCGCGGCCCGGTCCCGACGACGGCCAGCAGGTCATCGCGCTCCAGGCTGATCGAGTCCATCGGCACCTTGTGCCCGTCGTCGAGGCTCTCGAACTCCACGTGATGGAGCCTGAAGCGTTCCTGGCCGTTGAGGAAGTCGGTCAGCCGCTCGCCGAACATCGTGATGCGGCCGGTGATCGTGCAATCCCCGGCGAACCCCTGGAACTCGACGCCCTGCATGGTCCGGGGACGGTAGCGCGCAGTCGGGCGTGCCGGCCACCGGCCGTTCGTACCGGTGGGTACCACGTCGCCACTGACGCACGGCGAAGCCCTACTCGCTGATCTCCAGCGGGCCGTCCGGGACCTCGATGAGGATCCGGCCAGCATCGACGACGACCGGGTAGATCGAGAGCGGCTCCTCGGCCGGCGGGTCCAGGGGCTCCCCGCTGGACAGGTCGAAGCGTGACAGGTGTAGCGCGCAGGTCAGCGTGCCGTTGGTCAGGAAGCCCTTGTCGAGTTCGAAGTACTCGTGCGAGCAGATGCCCTGCACCGCCGTGAACTCGCCACCGGCATTGATCACGAGCACCTGGTCCGTGCCATCCACCCAGGCCATCCGCATCTCGCCGTCGCCGATGTCCTCGACGGCGAAGAGGTCGATGCGCCTCATCGGCGCACCCAGGGTTGTGGGGGCATCAAGCCGCCGCCTCGGTGCCACCCGCGTTCGCGGTCCCGGCGGCCCACTTGGCCTCCAGCAGCTCGCGCAGGCGATCCTGAGCGGAGGCGAGGGGCACGCGCGCGACGACCGGCTCCAGGAACCCGAGCACGATGAACTTGCGCGCCTCGTCGGGCGGGATGCCGCGCGACTCGAGGTAGAACAGCTGGGTCTCGTCGATCGGACCGACCGACGACGAGTGCATCGCGCGGCGGCAATCCGGCTGGTCGATCTCCAGGCTGGGGATCGCGACCGAGCGGGTCGCCTTGGACAGGTTCATCCCGAACTCGCCCAGGAAGCTGTCGGTCCCGATAGCCGACTTCTCGATCGTGATGAGGCCCTTCATGTAGCTCCGGGCGCTGTCCAGGAGCGCGCCCTTGGACAGCAGGTCGCCGGTCGTGTCGCGCCCGATGTGGCGCGTATACGAGGTCAGGTCGAACAGCTGCTCGCCGTTGCCGAAGACGATCTCCACCTGCTCGACGGAGCTCCGATCGCCGACCAGGCGGTTGTCCACCCGACTGCGGACGAGCCGACCACCGAGCTGGGCGAGCGCCCAGTGGAGCGCCGCGCCTTCGCCGATCTCGGCGATCCGATGCTGCATGGCGATCAGATGCGCGGGCAACTCCTGGAGGCTCGCCACGGTCAGGTCTGCGGCGGCGTCAAGGACGACCTCCGTGGTCCCGGCGAGGTACGACTGGGCGACGCCCGACGCCGCGTCCGCCGCCAACGCGCCACCGACGAGCTCCTCGACGATCGCGACGGTGGACCCCTCGCCGACGTGGACCAGCGTTCGCGTCAGCAGCGCCGAGCCGGCGGTGCCGCTCACCCAGCGGACGACGATCGGCTGGGCCAGGACGACGCCGGCCGGCACGTCGATGACGGCACCCTGGGACCACATCGCGCGCGTCAGTTGGCCGAACTTGTCCGTCGCCGGGAGGTCCGGCCCGGCCTCGAACAGGGTGCGCACCCGATCCGGGTCACGGGCCAGGAGGCCGCGCAGGTCGGTCAGGACCACTCCCGCGCGCTGGGCCTCGTCGGACAGGATCGCGGCAGTCACCGCGCCGTCGGTCAGTTCCAGGAGCGCGGCGGCGTCCTCGGGAAGTGCCGGGGTCGTGGAGGGACGTCCGTCGTCCAGCGCGGTGACCACGACCGCATCCTCGAGCCGCGCGGCCCGCAGGTCGATGTACGGCGTGTAGAGCATGTTCGACTCGCCCGGCAGGGCTGCCCACGCATCGAATGCCGCGCGCCGATCGGCCGTCAGCCAGGCGGGCTCGGAGGCCGCGAACGTGTCGAGCAGGGCGACATCGACCGGCAACGACAGCTCGTCGATCGGTCGACGCGGTGCGCGCACCCGGGTCGGGGCGCCGCCCGCCGCCGCGGCCGGCGTCGAGGGCGATGCCTCGGCGGTCGGGGTCGTCATCCGAGCGACCCCTCCATCTCCAGCTTGACCAGCCGATTGAACTCGATGGCGTACTCCATCGGGAGCTCCTTGGTGAAGACCTCCAGGAAGCCCTGGACGATGAGGTTGGTGGCCTCGTTCTCCGTCAGGCCGCGGGCCATGAGGTAGAAGACCTGGTCGGCCGACACCTTCCCGACGGTGGCCTCGTGGCTCATCGTCGTGTCGTCTTCCTGGATATCGATGTACGGGTACGTGTCGCTGCGGCTCTGGTCATCGAGCATGAGCGCGTCGCAGCGCACGCTGGCCACGACGTTCGTCGCGCCCGGCGCCACTTTCAGCTGGCCGCGATACGTGGCCCTACCGCCGTCCTTGGACACGGACTTGCTGACGATCCGGGAGCGCGTGTTGGGCGCGAGGTGGACCGCCTTGGCACCGGTGTCCTGGTGCTGGCCCTTGCCGGCGACCGCCACGCTGATGATGTCGGCCGTAGCCCCCTCGCCGCGCAGGTAGATGGCCGGGAACTTGACCGTCTTGCGAGAGCCCGTGTTGGCGTCGATCCATTCGACCGTGGAGTTCTCGTAGGCGTGGGCCCGCTTGGTGACCAGGTTGTAGACGTCGTTCGACCAATTCTGGATGGTCGTGTAGCGAACCTTGCTGCCCGGCAGGGCGACCACTTCCACGACCGCGACATGGAGCGATTCCGTCGCGTAGATGGGCGCCGTGCAACCCTCGATGTAGTGGACCTTGGCGCCCTCGTCGACCACGATGAGGGTGCGTTCGAACTGGCCCGTGTTCTCGCCATTGATCCGGAAGTAGGCCTGCAACGGGAGCGGCACTTCGACGCCCTTGGGGACGTACACGAACGAACCGCCCGACCAGACCGCCGCGTTCAGCGCGGAGAACTTGTTGTCTTCGGCCGGCACGACGGTGCCGAAGTACTTGCGAAAGATCTCCGGGTACTCGATCAGCGCCTGATCCGTGCCCATGAACACGACGCCGATCTTGGTCAGCTCTTCCTTGACCGAGTGATAGACGACCTCGCTGTCGTACTGCGCGCCCACGCCGGCCAGGAACTTGCGCTCTGCCTCGGGGATGCCCAGGCGCTCGAAGGTGGCCTTGATCTGCTCGGGGACGTCGTCCCAGGACTTCTCTTCCCGCTCGGACGGCTTCCGGTAGTAGACGATCTTGTCGAAGTCGATCTTGTCGAGACCGTCCGTCCAGGTCGGCATGGGGCGCTTCAGGAAGTGCTCGTACGCCCGAAGGCGGTACTGGAGCATCCAGTCAGGCTCGTTCTTGAAGCCGCTGATCTCCTCGACCGTGGCGCGCGTCAGCCCACGTTTCGTCTCCGCGAGGTAGGCGATGTCGTCGTGGAAGGCGAACTGGTCGCGCTGGTCGGTGACGATGTCGCGGGTGGCGGTCATGCGATCCTTCCGATCCTCACAGGAGATGCGGGCGTGGGCACCGCGGGCGGCCATGGCTGGTCGCGAAATGAATTCCGAGTCAGATTATCGGGATTAGCGGCGGAAGCGTCAACGAGCACCCTCTGGGGCGCTGACCGGTCGGCCGGTCAACGCCGCGAGGAACGGCGCCCGGTCCACCGCGAACAGGACACTGGGCTGGGTGGTCGTGACGGTCGCGGTCCGGGGTACATCCCGGAGCAGGGCGATCTCGCCGAAGCCGTCGCCCTGACTTGTGAGGTCGCGCAGATTGCGCCCGGCTTGCTCCACCCTGACGGCGCCCGCGTCCAGCACGTAGTAGCGATCGCCCGCGTCGCCCTCGCGGATGACGACCGTCCCGGCCGGCACGGTCAGCCACGTCCCACGGCGCGCGATCGACTCCAGTTCCGGGGCCGGCGGGGGCCGGAACAGCGGCGTGCGACGCAACAGCTCGAGCGCCCGCACCGGGACGGCGGCCCGCCGATCGAGGGCCGCGAGGCGTCGCCAGGTCACCAGGACCATCAATGGCTGGATGGCGGCCACGATCGCGATCGTGGCGACGAGGCCGAGGGCCGTCGCAAAGATGGAGACCAGGACGGATCCGAGAGCGAGGCCCGCCATGGCCAGGCTCTCCTGCAGACCGAACACGCGACCGAGTGACTCGTCGCGGATGGAGCGCTGCAGGATGGTCCGGCCGGCCACGTCGACGACGGTCAGCCCGGCGCCACCCAGGACGATCAACCCAGGCGCCAGGGCCGCCGTCGCCGTGGCACGAGGGCCACGATGCCGACCGACGCCGGGCCGGTGCGCTCATAGCGCATACAGCAGGATCACGACCCGGGTCGCGAATTCCGCGATGTTGAACGCCATGACGGCGAACAGGACGCGGCGAAGCGACCGGTTCCGCGCGATGCGGGCAAGGACCGCGGTCGCCCCCGTCGACGTCATGGCGACCGATCGTACACGCACGAACGCCGCGACCGGAAGGTCGCGGCGTCTCGTGGGTCGGCGGCCGACCGAACGTGATCAGCAGGCGATCAGGAGCGGCTGGCGTCCACCAACTCCTGGGTGCCGTCGGCGGCACCATAGGCGCCGTTGTTGCCGAGGCCGGATGGCAGGTCCGACGGCCCGTCGAACGGGGTCTCGGCGCCGATCGGGGCATCACTGAACGGCGAACCCTCGACGGCCATCGTGTCCGCGGCGTCGAAGGCTCGCGCCTCCAGGTCGTCCGGGGTGCGCATCGCATCGATACGCTCACGGGCGTCCTTGGCGACGGTCTTGACGCGCTCCTGGACGGTCGGCGATCGGAGTGCCGCCCAGATCAACAGGGCGAGCGTCACGAGCCCACCGATGACGAACGGGGTGCGCGAGCGCCGTCGCTTCATCAGGCCGGCCGACTGGGCCGCCGATGTGACGGCCTTCGGGACGTCCAGGCGGGACAGATCCACGTCCGGCATCTCGAACTTGGGCAGGTGGAGCTTGGCGATGTCGGCGCGCGACTTGTCGATCTCGCGGCGGACCTCACCGAGTTCGTGGCGCACGTCGGACAGGGTCTTGGCGATGTCGTCACGGCGCATCTCGGGCAGGCGGAGCTCCGGGAGCTGGAACGACTTACGGGTCAATGTGGGCATGGTGGCCCTCCTCATGATGGTGGCCCCGAGTCTACGCCCGAACGCGTTGCAAGCCCACCGGCGCAGCGGCCGATGGGCTTGCGGGAGCGCGACATCGGACCGCCGATCAGCTCGCCGGCGCCGCCCCGGCCGGAGCGGTCGCAGCCTCCGGCGCACCGGCGAAACGCCGCCCGACGCGGCGCTTGACCCCGTCGATCAGCAGGTAGACCGCCGGCACGACGAGAAGGGTCAGGAACGTGGAGCTGAACAGGCCACCGATGACGACGGTGCCCAGTTCCGCGGCGATGATCGAGCCCTGGTTGAACCCCGCGGCGAGCGGGATGAGCGCCAGGATCGTCGCGATGGCCGTCATCAGGATGGGCCGAGCTGCTGATCCTGGAGGCCGCCGTCGGCCCCGAGATCCCGACCAGCCCGCCGACTCGTCGTTCGCTGGGCTCCTCGTGGCGGGCGAAGTCAGGTCGATGGCGTTCAGCTCGGGCGCGTGCGTCGCCATCAGGGCGTGCATCAGGCGGTCGAACACGGCGCCCACGCGGTCGAGGTCTGCCGTGCCGGGGCGGATCGGGGTCGCCAAGGTGCTTCGGTAGCTCCGTACTATCGGGATCTTCAAGACCATTTCGGGCCGGCGAGATATCTGGATGGGTACCATCTTGCGGATGCCGACCCCCCTATCCGTCGACCGGGCCACGGCCCGCCGGTTCCTGGTCCGTCGCCATCTTCTGGCGCCGCCGCGCTCCCTGCCGGCGTCGCCGGACTCGGTGCGCACCGTCGTGGAGCGCCTTGGCTCCCTCCAGTTCGACCCGCTCGATGTCACGGGGCGCAACCACGACCTGGTCCTGGCGTCACGGATCGCGGGCTATCGGCGGAGCTGGACGGACGATCTCCTGTACGTCGAACGCTGGCTCTACGAGGCGTACAACAAGGGCTTGTCCCTGCTGCCGACGAGCGAGCTGCCGTGGTATCGCCTGCGTTGGGACCACGCCCGCGCGCGGCATGACGCGGATACGTTCCAGGTGCATGCTCCACTGGTCGCGGAGTTGCTGGAGCGCATCCAGAAGGACGGCCCCCTGTCCTCGACCGACGTCGAGCCGCGCGCCGCGATCGATTGGTACTGGCGCCCGACGAACCAGGTCCGCGCCATCCTGGAAGCCCTGGCCGAGTCGGGCATCCTGGCCCTCGCCCGCCGCGAGGGCAATCGGCGGGTGTACGACCTGACCGAGCGCCTCTTCCCGGCGGATCTCCTGGCCAACCACCCGACCGAGGAAGAGCAGCGCCGC
Organism: Candidatus Limnocylindrales bacterium; assembly: GCA_051306295.1. Lineage (GTDB taxonomy): Bacteria > Chloroflexota > Limnocylindria > Limnocylindrales > CSP1-4 > SPCO01. Next base: position 22,676 of record JBPPMZ010000116.1, on the reverse strand, counting down.
CACAAGCTCCTGTCGCGCTACCGGGCGCACGGCCTCCTCGGGATGAGCGGCGGCCAGGGCGAGGTGTGGCTCGGCATCGGCGCCGCCGCGGAGCGCTACCGGAGCCGCGACACGCTCCTTGATCAGGGCGACGTCGTGCCGGTCACGGTCGAAGGGGTCCGGGGTCAGCGACTCATCCTCCGCGACGAGGTGGCGTTGCTGCAGGAGGCAGTCACCGCGGACCAGGGAACACCGCCTGACCACGCCGGCGTGGCGTTCCTCGCGCCGCTGGACCCGCTCGCCTGGGATCGCGACCTGCTGCGCTCCCTGTTCGACTTCGATTACGTCTGGGAGGTCTACGTCCCGGCAGCGAAACGGCGCTGGGGGTATTACGTCCTGCCGCTGCTCTGGGGGGACCGACTCGTCGGTCGGATCGAGCCGCGCATCGAACGCAAGACGAGGACGATGCGCGTGTTGGACGTCTGGTGGGAGGCCGGCTTCGATCCGCTCGCGGCGGATGGCTTCGGCGAGGCGCTCGTCGCGGCCCTGGCGGCCCACGCCCGGTTCCTGGATGCAGATCGGATCGCCTGGCCGCGAGCGGCGCGCCATCGTGGCCTGGGAGTCCTCGTCCGCCAACGGCTCGGCCCCGGAGGGCGACTATCGACGAGCGCCGCCGAGGTCAGGTCTTGATCTTGACCTTGGTCCAGGCGCCCCAATTGCCGGCCTTGTCGCGGGATCGGACGCGGAACTCGTAGGTGTGACCGCGGGTCCAGGTGCGGGTCGCCGAGGTCCGCGTCGTCACGTCGTACGTGTACCACCGGCCACCGTCGCGGCGCTTCTGCGTCTGGTAGTAGCGCAGGCCGCTGGTCAGGACCTGGAGCTTGCGGTCACCGCCGTCCCAGCGGAGCGTGACCCGCACCCGGCTCGCATCGACGCGCACCTTGCGGACCGACGTGACCTTGGACCAGCCGGCCGTCTTGTCGGGGGCCTTGACGTAGACACCGGCCCAGTAGCGCTTGCCCGTCGTCGGCGAGATCGCCAGGCCGAACCCGACGTAGTTGTAGCCGGTGGACATGACGATCGCGCGGTGGCCCGGCGAGCCCATCCAGCCCTGGACGGCGAAGGCGGCCGAGTAATCCAGGAGCGAGGCGGTGTTCCAGGCGATGATCTCGCCCGCGCCGTACCAGGTCATCCCTGAGGCAGCGATCATGTCGAAGACGTCGGTCCCGTCGGCCTGCTCGTGGCTGAACAGCTCGGTCGCGGCCATGTATTCGGCGCGTTGTCGCGCCAGCTTGGCCATGCGCGGATCCCAGCGCAGCGCGACCAGGCCCTCGGCGGCGCGCTTGCTGTTGGTGAGCGTCAGGGCGCCCTGTTCTGCGACGGAGATCGCGGCGGCGGTCGTGTCGACCTCGTCGGTCGCGGAGGCGATCGGCGCAAGGCCAGCCAACAGCGTGGCGGCGAGGGCTAGAGGAGCGAGGCGACGGACGAGGGAGTTCATGCCCGTAGCGTGTCCGGCAGCCCGCGCGGCAGACACCGCCCGGCTGTCCCACGCGGGCGGGTCGGATGGTCATTCCCCCGCACCGCACCGACGACGTAGGGACCGTCACGGACCGCACCGCACCGCACAGGGAGCCCGCACGGGCGCGTCTTGGGACAGGTGTGGGACCATGGGCCGGTCATCCCATCGATCACCGAAGCAAGGAGTCGTCATGTCCGCCATCCGTCGCGCCGAGGTCGCCTGGACCGGGGACCTGCTCTCCGGGAGCGGGGTCGTCTCAGGGGTGTCCAGCGGAACCTTCAGCACCCTGCCTGTCTCATGGGCCGCGCGGACGGAGGGACCGGCCGGAAAGACGAGCCCGGAGGAATTGGTCGCGGCCGCCCACGCGTCCTGTTACGCGATGGCGTTCTCCGGAGCCCTCGCGCGAGCCGGCACGCCGCCCGAGCGGCTGGACGTGTCCGCAGATGTGACCTTCGACAAGCTGGAGGCCGGCTGGCGGGTCGTGTCGTCAGCGTTGACCGTGCGTGGTGTGGTGCCCGGGATCTCGAACGAGGACTTCGTGGCCGCGGCCGAGTCGGCGAGGGACGGCTGCCCGATCAGCCAGGCGCTGAAGGGCAATGTCGCGCTGAGCGTGGACGCGGCATTGGAAGGCTGAGCGGCCGCACTCCTCATCCATCTGACGCAGGACGACCGGCTAGCAGACGTCCCAGCCTCGCGCGCGTAGCGTCGGCACATGAGCGCCGAACTGCCGGCCGTCACCCGTTCGCGCCGCTTCGCCCGCGGCGCTGGCGTCGCGGACCGCTGATGCGCTGAGCGCCGGCGGCTGGCTTGACACCGATGCCGAGTCGGCGGTCGTGTCCGACCGGCTCGCGGCAGAGTTCGGCGCCGGACGCAGCTCGGCCATCGCCCTGTTCCGGTCGGACGCACCGGGCGCCGATGCCGCGAGCCCGGCATTCCAGGCCGATATCGCGACGGCCCTCGCCGACGTCCAGGCGGACGCGCGGGTGAGCGGCGTCGTCGGTACCGGGGGACCGGGGACCGGCGGTTCATCAGCACGGCGGGCGACGCCGCCCACGTCCTGATCGAACTCGACATGACCGACGAGGAATCGGTCGCGATCGTCGAGGACCTTCGGGCGTCGATCCAGCCGCCGGCCGCGATGAGCTACCAGATGACCGGCTACGGCCCGATCACCCTGGACTCTGCCGAGCAATCGGAAAGAGACCTGCAGCGGGCGGAGGTCGTATCGCTCCCGATCGCGGCGGTCATCCTCATCCTGGTCTTCGCCTCGGTCGTCGCGGCGGGCATGCCGCTGCTGGTGGCCGGCCTGGCGATCCCGTCGAGCCTGGCCCTCATCTACCTCGTCGCGCAACAGATCGAGATGAGCATCTTCGTGCTCAACATCGCGACGATGCTCGGCCTCGCCCTGGCCATCGACTACTCCCTGTTCATCGTCAGTCGGTTCCGGGAGGAATTGCGGCGCGGTCGGACGGTGGCCGACGCCGTCGAGCGGTCCGTGGCCACGTCCGGCAAGGCGGTCGCGTTTTCCGGTGTGGCGGTCGCCATCGGGCTGTCCGGCTGCTCCTCTTCGAGGCAGTCCTGGTGCCCACCCTGGCCATCCTGATCGTGGCCGGCATCCCGTTCCTCGACCTGCGACAGGGCGTGCCGGGTGCGGAGATCTACCCGGCCGGCGTCGAGAGTCGAGATGCCTACGTCGCGCTCCAGACGGAGTTCGCGCCGGGCGAGACGACCCCGATCACCATCCTGGCCGATGTGCCCGGCGACCCGACGAGCGCCGAGACGATCCGGGCCGTGACCGCCTATGCCGACGCACTCAGCGACCTCGATGGCGTCGACCGCGTCGAGGGCCCCTTCACCATCGTGGATCCGGCCTCGGGCACGCCCCTGGCTCCGGACGCGGTCGCGGCGCTGTACGCCCTGCCTGCCGGCCAGCGACCGCCCGGGCTCGACGCGCTGCTGGCTCGTTACGTGCAAGACGGCACGATCCGCTTGGACGCGGTTAGCCCGCTGTCCCCGTCCCTGCCCGCGGCGACGGACATGATCCCGGTCATCCGCGCAGTGGATGCCGGCGACGGGATCACGACCCAGGTCGGTGGCAGTGCGGCGATCGGCCACGACTTCCTGGTCTCCCAGGGTGAGCGGGCACCGTTCGCCGTGGGTCTGACCCTGCTGGCCAGCGTCGTCATCCCCTCCTGCTCTTCGGCTCGGTCGTCATCCCGATCAAGGCGGTGATCATGACCCTGCTGTCGATCAGCGCCAGCTTCGGCGCCCTGGTCTGGATCTTCCAGGAGGGGAACCTGTCGAACGTCCTGGACTTCGAGCCGCTGGGCTACACCATCGCGGGCAATCCGATCATCATGTTCAGCGTGATCTTCGGCCTGTCGATGGATTACGAGGTCCTGCTCCTGTCGCGGGTCCAGGAGGCGTACCGGCGGACGGGCGACAACACGGCATCCGTGGCGGAGGGCCTGGCGCGGACCGCCGGGGTCATCACCGGCGCGGCCCTGATCATGGTCACCGTCTTTGCGGCCTTCGCCCTGGCTGAGGTCATCACCATCAAGAGCATCGGGGTCGGGATGGCCATCGCCGTGGCCGTGGACGCGACGATCATCCGGGTGTTGCTGGTGCCCGCGACCATGCGCCTCGTGGGCCGCTGGAACTGGTGGGCTCCCGGGCCCCTGGGTCGGGTAGCCGATCGACTCGGCTTCAGCCACACGGAGGACGACGAAGAAGGCGTGGCGCCGGTCATGCCGACACCCGCCCCAGCGGGGTACGCTGGTCCCTGAGATGACCGACCGACCCGATCCCGTCACGCGCCTGGGTCCCGATAGCGGTGGACGCTCGCCGGGCGGGCCCGACCTGCACGTCTACACCTGGGAGTGGGGGCCGGACCAGGCGCGCCGGCCGGGGCTCCCGTGGATCGGCATCTTCCTGCTGGTGTTCGGCGGACTGCTGCTCGTCCAGCAGCTCTTCCCGGAGGCTCGGGCGCTGGGATCCGTGTTGGTCCTGGCCGTCGGTCTCGCGTTCCTCATCAAGTGGGTCATGGATCGCGGGACGGGCTCGCTGTACGCCGGGGCGATCATCACCGCGCTGGCGGCGCCAGGCGTGATCAACGCCGCCGGCTACGACGCCGACGGCCTGGGCACGTTCTGCTTCGGGATCGCCTTCCTGTTCATCGCCGCCGTGCGAGCCGTTTCCGGTGGCGGATGGGGCTGGCAGGCGATGTTCGGCGGTTTGCTCGCGCTGTTGGGCGGCGTGACGATGCTCACGCCGGAGGTCAGTGGCCTGCTCGTGCCGATCGCCCTGTTGGTCCTGGGCGGGATGCTCGTGTTCGGTGGGATCGGCCGGTCCGGCCGGCGACCCTGACTGATCCGACCCGCGATCAGGCGGCCGACTCGGCCAGCTCCGCCACGACACCCTCGAACAGGGGTACGAGCTCCGGATCGAACTGCGAGCCGGCGCCCTTGCGCAATTCGTCCCAGGCGTGGTCGATGGAGAGCGCGGCGCGGTAGACCCGGTCGTTGGTCATGGCGCTGAACGAGTCGGCGATGGCGATGATCCGGGCGCCGATCGGCGTGTCCGTCGCGGCGAGGCCGGTCGGGTACCCGTGGCCATCCCAGCGCTCGTGGTGGTGGCGGACGATGGCGGCGATGCCGGCCATCTGCTCGACCGTCGAGACGATGTCCGCGCCGAGCGCTGAATGGCCCTGCATCTCGCGGTACTCCTCGTCCGTGAGCTTGCCGGGCTTGAGCAGGATCCGGTCGGCGATGGCGATCTTGCCGATGTCATGCAGGTATCCGCCGATCCGGATCGTGGTCTGATCGTTGGCTGACAGGCCGAGCCGCACCGCCATCGCCTCACCGAGCTGGCCGAGCTGTCGACAGTGCTCACCAGTCTCGAGATGGCGTGCCTCGATGGCCGCGGTGAGTGCGAGGGCGACCCCATCAAGGATCGGGCTGACGAAGCGCAGCTCCAGGGCGTCGTGCCGGAATCGCGCGCGGTCCAGCGTCGCGTGCACCTCGTTGCGGAACTCTTCCATCGTGAACGGCTTGACGATCATCCCCGTAGCGCCCTCGCGGAGCGCCGAGGTGGCGTTCTCCAGGGTCCCCTGCCCGGTCACGACGATGACCGGGATCTCCTGGTCGAGCTCCCGCAGCTTGGTGACAAGGGCGTGCCCATCCATGCCCGGCATGCGCACATCGGTCATGACCAGGTCATAGCGGCCCGGCTCGAAGTGCGCCAGCGCCTGGAGTGGGTCGGACTCGGCCTGGACCTCGAACCCGAGGTCGGTCAGCAGGCGGGCCACGAGCCCGAGCACGGCCGGTTCATCATCCACGCACAACGCTCGGGGACGCGACTTGATCAGGGCTGGCGCGCGCTCGACGGTCATCATCCTGCGGTGCAGCATATCAATCGGGCGTTGACTTGCGTCGTGGCAGATGGATCTCGATGCGAACGTGCTCCTCGGTCGCGACGCGGATGCCGATCGTCGCGTCGTGGCCGCGCAGGACCCCGTAGCTCGAGGCGATGGCTCCGAGCTGATCGTTCTGATCGGCGTCGTCATCGAACGGACGCTCTGCCGATCGGATGGCCCCGACGTCGATCCCGGTGCCGGTCGCGTCGAGGACCAGGGATGAGCCTCGCCACGATGCCTCCGTGGCGATCACGAGTCGACCACCCGCCGGCATCGCGGCGGATACCTCGGTGACGAGGTTGATGACGACTTGCTGGATGGCCGGTGCGTCGAGCGGCATCAGCGGTAGATCGGCGTAGCGCTCCTCGACTTGGAGTCCGCGGCGCTCGAGGTGGTAACGCAGCAGGGCCATCGGCGCGGCCACCACCTGGGCGAGGTCGGCGTCGACCGCGTCGGGTCGTCGCGGGGTCGCGAAGTCGAGCAGCACGCGTACCCGGTCCCGCACGCGCATCGCCTCCGTCCGCACGATCTCCAGATCCTGGCGCACGTCCGGCTTCAGGTCCGGATCTGCCAGGAGCAGATCGCTGTAACCGAGCACACCTGTGAGCGGATTGTTGATCTCGTGCGCCACCGCCGCGGCAAGCTCGCCGACGGCGGACATCCGCGACGCGTCGATGAGCCGAGCATGGACGCGCTCCCGCTCCAGGGCCTCTCGACGCAGGCGCGCCACGAGGTCCTCGTTCTCGGCCAACAGCCGGCGCATCTCGGCGAGCGTGGCGGTGCGCTCCTTGAGGTGCATCGCGAAGCGGGCGATGAGCAGCGTCGCCGCGACCACGGTCAGCCAGAACGCAACATGACGTAGCTGATCGATGGGCGCCATCACCGCCGCGGAGATCGCGGTGACCAGGACCGCGACCGGGCCGATGGTCCACCCGACGATCGCGGCCAGCCGCTCCTGTGGTCCGGATAGCACGGTCGGTCCCTGCCAGGTGATGGCCCCGTATGCCACGACCAGCGGGCCGATCGAGAACAGGGTGGCGCTCGCGTGGTCGCTGGGTCCGCCGGTGACCGCCGGGATCACCCATGCGCTGAATGCGATGCCGATGAGCGCGCTGCCGACCGCAAAGGCGATCGCGCCCTCGGCCCGCAGCGGTTGCCGTATCGCGAAGACCGCGACGAGCGACGCCACAGCGGCCCCGAGGAAGATTGCCGGATAGAGCGCCACGAGGAGCCCCGATGCGCCGCCGATGAAATAGGCGGTCGGGCCGAACACAGCCAGCAGGACCGCCGCGGTGGCGAGGAATGCCATCGCAACGTCAAGGTAGACCGCGATCTCCTCCGCGGGCCGGAGATGGCCACGCAGGCTGGTGATCAGCATCCACCCGCCGGGCACGACCCAGAGCAGGGCCAGCACGTCGGCGACGGTCGGGAAGGTCACGGTCCCGGTCAATGCCAGGGCGGTCCAGGCGATGTGACTCAGGAGCCACAGGAGCATGGCGACGAGCGATCCGATCGTCACCTGGCGAGCCTGGCCCGTCGAGCTTCGCACACGCAACGCGATGGCGAGGACCGCCGTGGTGGCCGAGATGTCCCAATGGGCCGCCTCCCAGATCGATGCGCGTGCTAGGTCCGCGGCCATCACCGCGACGACGAGGCCGGTCAGGAGCGCGCCCACGAGCAGGACCAGGCGCGGTGCCCGCGATCGGCGCTCCAGGGCGGCTGGACGACCGTTCGTGGAAGCGGCCACCACGGCGTCTTCGACACTCCCGTGGTCGATCGTGATGGGTACCAGGGAGGGGTGCGTCAGGGACATCGCCTCGACTGTAGGCCGCTAGGGCCGGATCCGACATCACCCGGATGGATGACATCGGCGTCCTCCGGATGTCGTAGACGGCCAGCGGGTCGTCAGGTCCTCGCCGGCAGCGCGCCGGCGGTCGCGACCTCGATCGCGGCGGTCGTGACCTCGACGATCCGCTCCAGCTCAGGGTCCGTGATGACGAACGGTGGGCCCAGCAGGATCGCGTCGCCGTCGATGCCGTTCGCCTGGCCGGTCCCCGAATACAGCAGGACGCCGCGATCGCGCGCGGCGGCGAGGACTTGCTCGGTGAGGCGCGATGCCCGTGGATAGGGCTCGCGCGTCTCGCGATCGGCCACGAGTTCCAGTCCGACCAGCAGGCCGCGGCCACGGATCTCGCCGACCGCATGATGCTCGCCCAGGCGGTCCATCAGCATCGACCGCAGGCGTGCGCCCTTGGCGGCGCTCGCTTCCACGAGGCCCTCATCACGGAGGATGCGCAGGACCTCGCGGGCCACGGCTGCCCCGACCGGTGCGTGCGAGTACGTGAAGCCGTGGATGAAGCCCGTGCCCGGCGCGGCGACGGCGTCCCGGACGGCGCCGGAGGCGGCCACGAACCCGAACGGCCAGTACCCGGAGGTGGCCCCCTTCGCCGCGACCAGCAGGTCCGGCCGCACGCCCCAGTGGTCCAGCCCGAACCAGCGACCGGTCCGCCCGAACCCGGTCATCACCTCATCGGCGATGAGCAGGACGCCGTGTCGGCGACAGACCTCGGCGACCGCCGGCCAGTAGCCCTCGGGCGGGACGGCCGCGGCGAGCGTCGCACCCACGATCGGCTCCGCGACGAACGCGGCCACCGTCCCTGGGCCGGCCTGGTCGATCGTCCGGTCGAGCTCGGCAGCTAGTTCGTGAGCGTCACCGAGCGCGTTCGCACCAGGGTCCCCGGCCCGATATGGGTACGCCGCCGAGACGTGGCGGAATCGGCCCAGCCAAGGCTCGTAGGGCCGTCGCAGCGGCCGGCGACCGGACAGGTCCAGGGCCCCCAGGCTGTTGCCGTGGTAGCTCCCCCACCGGGCGATGACCGTGGCCCGCTCCGGCTCACCCCGCGCCAGGTGATATGCGCGGGCGAGCTTGAGGGCCGTCTCGATCGCCTCCGATCCGCCGGACACGGGATAGATCGACGGCGCATCCACGGGGAGGAGCGACCCGACCTCCTCCGCGTATGCCTCCAGCGGCCCCGTGGTGAAGACGCTGCCATGGGCATACGCGAGGCGACCCGCCTGCTCGGCCATGACGGCGGCGATCTCTTGTCGGCCGTGGCCGACGTTGACCACGATCGCCCCGCCGGCGGCATCCAGGTACTCGCGGCCGTCCGCGTCGCGGATCGTGGACCCGAAGGCCTCCACCGCGACGGGCGGATCGGCGATGGCTGAGCGGCGGAAGACGCGTCCGGTCACGAGGCCATCGTAGCCGTGGTGCGGCGGGCGCGTTCTCGACGCGGAGCCGCCACAATGCGGTCCAATGGCGACGGTCGCACAGGAGCTGCAGCGCGACGATCCCGAGGCCTACATCGCCCGGGACCGGCGGCGCGCCCTTGCCGAGCGCGAGGTCATGCCCGACCGCGTGCGCGGGGCCGCCCTGTTCGCCGACATCTCCGGGTTCACGCCGTTGACCGAGGCGCTCGCCCAGGAGCTCGGTCCGCAACGCGGAGCGGAGGAGTTGACGGCCAACCTTGGGCGGGTCTTCCACGCGGTCATCGAGGAACTCGATCGGCGCGGCGGTGACGTCATCTACTTCTCGGGCGACGCGATCACCTGCTGGCTGGACGGCGATGACGGGGCCCGGGCCACGTCAGCCGCGTTGGCGATGCAGGACGCGATGGCCCGGGTCGGGTCGATCACGACGCCCGGCGGCACCTCAGTACAGCTGGCCCTCAAGGTGGCCGTGGCGGTCGGAAAGGCCCGCCGCTTCGTCGTCGGCGACCCCGACATCCAGCTCATCGACGTCCTGGCCGGCGCTCTCATCGACGACCTGGCCGATGCCGAGCACCACGCAGAGAAGGGTGACGTCGTCCTGGACACGTCAGCGCTCGACGCCCTCGCCGGCCGGGTCCGGCTCTCTGAGCACCGCGAGGATCCCGAGCGCGGCCGGGCGTTCGGCGTGGTCGAGCGTCTCCTCGTCGAGGTGCCGACCGTGGACGTGGTCGAACCGCCGGCGCTCGACGAAGCGCTCGTCCGGCCATGGCTCCTGCCCGCGGTCTACGAGCGCCTGCGCGCCGGGCGGGGCGAGTTCCTGGCCGAGCTCCGGCCCGCCTACCCGGTCTTCCTGCGCTTCGGCGGCATCGACTACGACGACGACCCCGACGCGATCGCCAAGCTGGATGCCTTCGTCGTGCAGGCCCAACGGATCATGGCGGGCTACGGCGGCAACGTCCTGCAGCTGACCCTCGGCGACAAGGGCGCCTATCTCTACGGCGTGTTCGGTTCGCCGGTCGCGCACGAGGACGATGCCAGCCGCGCCGCGTCCGCGGCCCTGGATCTGCGCGACCTGGAGCGCACGACGGACGCCCAGGACATCCAGATCGGCGTCACTCGTGGGCGCCTCCGGAGCGGCACGTACGGGCACGCGATGCGCCGCACCTTCGTGTGTCTGGGCGACGCCGTCAATCTGTCCGCCCGGCTCATGTCGGCCGCGCCGGCAGGCGGCATCTATGTCGACGACCGCATCCGCCAAGAGGCCGGGGACGCGTACATCTGGGAACAGCTCCCCGACCTGAGCGTCAAGGGCAAGAAGGGCGCGATCGTCGCCCACGCGCTGAACGGCTCACTGGAGCGTGCATCGCGGCGCAAGACGCGCTACCAGCTGGAGCTGGTCGGTCGTCGGGCGGAGTTGGAGCGGCTGGATGCCCACCTGGACGCGACCCTGGCGGGTGACGGTCGGATCGTCGGCATATCCGCAGAGGCCGGGATGGGCAAGTCGCGGCTCATCGCCGAGTTCGTCCGGTCGGCCCGTCGGCGCGGCCTGTTCGTGGCCTTCGGCGAGTGCCAGTCCTTCGGCACGAACACGAGCTACTTCGTGTGGCGCGAGATCTGGCGCCGGCTGTTCGGCCTGGAAGATGGCGAGCCGGTCGAGCGCGATCGCGAGCGTCTGGTCACCGCCCTGACCGATATCGATCCCGCACTCGTCGGTCGGGCGCCGCTGCTCGGAGCAGCCGTCGGGATCGACTTCCCCGACAACGAGCTGACGGGCGCCCTGGATGCCAAGGTCCGCAAGGCCTCGCTCGAGGATCTGCTGGCGACGTGCCTGCGGGCGCGCTCCGACCGTGAGCCGATCGTGCTCGTCCTGGAGGACTGCCACTGGATCGACGCGCTCTCGCGAGATCTCCTTGAGGTCCTTGGGCGCGTGACGGCGGACCTGCCGGTCCTCGTGGTGCTCGCCTATCGGCCGGCGAGCGTGCCCGGCGGTGGTCTCGACGTCGAGCGTATCGCCGACTTCTCGGAGCTGCTCCTGGACGAGATGGGGCCCGACGACGCGGCGACGCTCATCCGCTCCAAGCTCGAGCAGGTCCTGGGCCTGGGTGACGAGGTCGAGATCGGGGCGGACCTCGTCGAGTTGGTCACGGACCGGTCGCAGGGCAATCCGTTCTACATCGAGGAGCTGGTCAGCTTCATCGCGGCCCAGGGCGTGGACCCGGGCGACGCAGCCGCCCTTCGGGCCGTCCAGCTCCCGGAGAGCCTGCACAGCCTCGTCCTGTCGCGCATCGACACGATGGACGAGGCGCCGCGACGCACGCTCAAGGTGGCCAGCGTGGTCGGGCGCGTGTTCGAGGCGCCCATCCTGCCCGGTGCGTACCCGGAGCTCGGCGACCTTGACGGCGTCATTGCGAATCTCGACACGCTGCGAACCGCGGACCTCGTGAGCCTGGACCGGGAGCAGGACCGGGCGTATCTCTTCAAGCACGTCGCGACCCAGGAGGTCGCCTACGAGAGCCTGCCGTTCGCGGTGCGCTCGATGCTCCATGGGCGGATCGGCGGCTACCTGGAGGGCGCACACGCCGACGCGCTCGACCAACACCTGGACCTGCTGGCCCACCACTTCTGGCTGAGCGACGACACCGACCGCAAACGGCAGTACCTGGAACGTGCCGCCGAGGCGGCACGTGCCTCGTACGCGAATGCGGCCGCCATCCAGTACCTGGAGCGGCTGCTCACCTTGTTGGATGGCGCGGAGCGAGCGGCCGCGCTGCTCAAGCTCGCCAAGGTCAAGGAGCTGACGGGCGATTGGACGACGGCGGAAACCACCGCGCGCGAAGCCCTGGCGATCTCGACGGACCTCGATGATCAGACCGGGCAGGGCTGGGCGTACGCCGCGCTCGCCGAGATCGCCCGGAAACAGGGGCGCTACGACGACGCGACGGGGCACCTTGGCGCTGCGCAGGCCCGCTTCGAGGCGACGGGTGTGGATGCCGGGGCCGGCCAGGTCCTCCACTTGGCCGGGACGGTCGCTGCCCAGCGTGGCGACTACGAGAGCGCACAGGCCCGCTATGAGGAGAGCCTCGTCATCCGCGAGCGACTCGACGACCGGGCGAGCATGGCGGCGCTGTTCTCGAACCTCGGCGTCATCGCGGAGTACCGTGGCGACTACGCGAGCGCGCGGAACCTGAACGAGCGGGCGCTGCAGATCAGGACGGCGATCGGGGACGCACGCGGCATCGGAGTCTCTGAGAACAACGTCGGGATGATCGCCTTGCTTGAAGGGGACAGCGAGGAGGCGAGACGACGTTTCGAGGCAGCCATCAAACTGTGCGCGGACGTCGGCGATGTTGCGATGGTGGCGATCGCGCGCAACAACCTCGCGAATAGTCTTCGCGCTTCAGGCGACTATGCCCGCGCTCGAACGGCCTATGTCGACGCGCTGCGAGCGTATCGAGACCTCGCTGACAGTTGGGGGTTGGCGTTCCTCTTCGAGGACATCGCCGTACTCGCCGGCATGACCGGGGCCGAACCAAGGATGTTCGAGTTGCTCGGCGCGGCGGAGAGCATACGGAAGGAGATCGGCGCCCCCCGGAACCCTGGTCTGGTCGCGGACCTTGTGGCTCGTACGTCGGCGCCACGGGGCGTCCTCGGCGAAGACGTTGCCGAAGCACGGCTCGCTTACGGCCGAACGCTCGACCTCGACGCCACCGTCGACCTTGCGCTTCTGGTGTGCCAGGACGCAACGGGTCCCATCGGAGCGTAGCCGATTCGTACTGGTCGGCAGTCCGACGCTGTGCCATCATCGGCTTTCTCCGGATCATGGGGTTCGGCACCTCGGGGGCGCGGCGCTCTTTTCCGGCATCAAGGGAGGTCGTTACGTTGTTGAGCGCGCGCAGGTTCCTCGTCGGTCGAGGTGGCCAGGTCACGGTCCGAAAGGTCGTCGCTCTGGCGATGCCGATGCTGTTGGTCGTCCAGTTGCTGCCGCAGATGGCTCAGGTCGTTCGCGCCGCGGACGAAGTAAGTGTGTCCCTGAACAACGGCACCGTGCTGTCCGACTACGTCGGTTTCAATCTAGACGCCACCGACCCAAATCCACAGAATCTGACCACGGCTGGCGCGACCGACTGGCGGATCTGGGGTTCCGGCAGCGCGAGCTTCGCAGGCGACGATCGGAAGGCCGGGGGCTCCGGCATCAACCCGCTGAGCGACATCGAGTCCGGCCCCGCGATCCCACATCGTGCGCTCGGAGGGCTCGGACTGGGCATCGGGATCGGCCCATCCACCATGCCGTTCTCGTTCTCGTGGGCGGATGGCTCGACGACCGCGTCCGGGAGCAACGTCAAGGCTGGCCTCCAGCATGACGCGCCAAGCGCAGGGTCGGTCGGGTACGGCTTCCGTCTGACCGCTTCCGGGTCGACCACACCGCAACGGCTCAAGCTGTGGGTGTCCGCCCATCATGGGACCGGGAAGCTCACCGCGACGATGGGTAACACGGTCGTTGACACGGGTGTGAGCGGCGGCCAGAACAACGGCGGCGTGTACACCATCGACTTCACCGGTGATGGTTCACCGGAGGAATTTCTCGAGGTCTCATGGGTGCTCGACTCCGTCAGTTCGGGCACTGACGAATACGGTTACAACTCGACCGAAGCGAATGTCGTCATCTATGCCGCAGCCCTGTCCGGTGCGCCCGAGGCCACCATCGAGCCTCCAACGCTGTACCAGGCCGGAGAGACTGGCGAGGGCCAAGCGGCCATCCTCGGCCGCCTGGCCGGGAACCCAGGATCGACCTACGAGATCACGGTCAAGACCGCGGCCACCTGCGTAGATGGCGCCTTGGGCAGCGGCGCCGCCACATTGGGTTCCTTCGAGGCGTCGACCGGCGGCGACGGCAACGCCAACTTCGCGGGCCTCGTCCCGCTGGGCACGGGCCTTGCCAGCTATGTCAGCGCAGAGGTCAGCGATGGGCCAGGTGGGGTCACCAGCCTCCCCTCGAGCTGCATCGTCGCGGGCGAGACCAACGACACGTGGACCAGAGCCCGCGAGATCACCCTCGTCGAGGGGGCCGGATCGGCGACCGGCCACATCGACGACATCGGCCGGGCACGCTGGTACAAGGTCGCCATCCAGCCGGGCCAACGGCTGGAGTGGAACCTGACGGACCTGCCGGCAGACTTCGACATGTTCGCCTTCCGTGACATCAACCAGGCGTTCGTCGACCTCGTCACCGACGAGGACCTGACCCGCCTCACGGCCGAGTTCGCGCCGTCGGCGTTCTCGCCCTCGGCGTTCTCGCCCTCGGCGTTCAGCCCGTCGGCGTTCTCGCCGTCCGCGTTCTCGCCGTCCGCGTTCAGCCCCTCGGCGTTCTCGCCCTCGGCGTTCTCGCCGTCCGCGTTCAGCCCCTCGGCGTTCTCGCCCTAGGCGTTCTCGCCCTCGGCGTTCTCGCCGTCGGCGTTCTCGCCCTCGGCGTTCTCGCCGTCCGCGTTCAGTGAGGAGACCTACGCGGGTGCGCAGATCCGGAGCCTCATCACGGGCTCCGGAGCCGCCGGTCTCGCTGATGAGAGCATCACCGTCGATACCTGGAACAACACCGGGTACTACTACATCCGAGTCAACGGCAAGAATGGCGCGTCCAGCCTCCAGCCCTTCAGCCTGAACGTGATCCTGGAAGGCAGCGTCTGCGACGGCGTCGTAGCCAGCCCTTCGGACGGCTTCGTGGCGCCGGCCGGCGACTACGAGACGCTCATCCTGGCCAATCCGTCGGACATGGCGGCCGCGATCCCCGGCAATGGGACCGCGGACAAGACGGCCCTCGCGGACGACCTGGCGGCCTTCGCCGCGCGGACCGAAGTCAAGGGCGCCATCGTGGACGTCGGCGCACGAACGCGGATCACCGATCTACAGGACCAGGCGGCAGAGCATGTCTCGTGCATGTACGCCACGAACCTCGTCGCCTCTGCCATCCGTGACGTGGTTACGGCCTATCGCGCGACCAACCCCGACCTGCGCTACATCGTCCTCGTCGGCGGTGACGACGCGATCCCGTTCTTCCGCTACCCGGACCAGGCCCTCCTGGGCCCGGAAGAGGACTTCCAGGCCCCGGTCCAGCCCGGCACCGGCTCTGACGCCTCGCTGCGGGCCAACTACGTCCTCGGCCAGGACGCGTACGGCTCCTCGATCGACCTGAACCTCCATGCATCGGCGTTCCCGATCCCGGACCTGGCCGTCGGCCGCCTGGTCGAGACAGCGGCCGAAGCGAGCGTCATGCTCGACGCGTACCTCACGACCACGGGCGGCACGGTCGCCACGCCCACCTCGGCCCTGGTGACCGGCTATGACTTCCTCGATGACGCGGCCGACGCGGTGACCGCCGATCTGGCGGCGGGTCTCGGCACCGGCGGGTCGGTCGATCAGCTGGTCTCCGACTTCGATGTCGCGCCGCAGTCGCTCTGCAGCGGCACGCTGACGCTACCCCAGTGCTCATGGGACGCGGACGACTTCCGCTCCGCCCTGCTCGATGAGCGCCATGACATCGCTTTCCTGGCTGGCCACTTCAGCGCCAACAGCACGCTTGCCGCGGACTTCGCGACGACCGTGCTGGCGACCGAACTTGACGGCTCGAACGTCGACCTGACGAACGCCATCGTGTTCAGCGCGGGCTGCCACTCCGGCTACAACGTGGTCGATCCCGATGCCGTCACCGGCGGCTCGGTCGACTGGGCCCAAGCCTTCGCCCGCAAGGGCGCCACCCTCATCGCCGGCACCGGCTACCAGTACGGCGACACCGACTTCATCGAGTACAGCGAACGCATCTACGCCGAATTCGCCCGCCAGCTGCGCACCGGGAGCGGGGCGGTATCCGTGGGCGAGGCGCTGGCCCGCGCCAAACAGATCTATCTCGCCACCACCCCGGACATCCGCGGCCTGCACCACAAGGCGCTCCTGGAGTCGGCCCTGTTCGGGCTGCCGATGATCAGCGTGGACATGCCCGGCCAGCGCCTCCCGGTGCCACCGACCGGCTCCATCGTGGGCTCGACCACCGGCTTCGCGGCTAACCCGGGCCTGACCCTGGGGCTGCGCTCCGCCGACGTCGCGCTGACGCCCAACCTCACCCAGCACGCGGTGCCCCTCGACATCGTCGGCGGTGGCACGACCACGGCGACGTACTTCAGCGGCTCCAGCGGTGTGGTGACCAACCCGTACGAGCCGGCCGTGCCGTTGGAGTCGCGCGACGTGACCGTGGCAGGCAAGGTCCTGCGTGGGGTCGGCTTCCGAGGCGGCGCGTATTCCGATCAGACCGTCATCCCGTTGACCGGGGCACCGGCAGACCCAGTCGAACAGATTCGCGGCGTTCACGCCGGCTGGGGTTCGCCGGTCTTCTACCCGATGCGCCTCTGGACACCGAACTACTTCGATGCCCTTGCCGGCGGCCCGACACGACTGTTGGTCACACCGGCGCAACACCGAACGACCGGCAACGCCGACGGAAGTGCCACGCTGCGCCTGTACTCGAACCTTGACCTACGCCTCTTCTACAGCAGCTACACGGGCGATGCCGGCCTGTCGGGTGCGCCGACCGTCGCCGATGTCAGCGCCGAGGTGAACGGGGGGAATGTCACGTTCCGTGCCCGGGCCTTCGGAGATCCGCAGGCCGGGATGCAGTGGGTCTGGGTCACGTATACCGGGCACGCCGATTCCTGGACCTCGCTCGACCTCGTCCAGGATCCCGAGGACTCCACGTTGTGGACGAGGACCATCCCGCTTCCGGCGTCGCTGCCCGGTCGGGCCATCCAGTACATGGTCCAGGCGCTCAACGGCGTCGGCCTCGTGACCATGGACGACAACCTGGGCCGCCTATACATGTTCGGCAAGGGCCCGCAGACCTTGTTCTTCGCGGCTCTTCCCGATCGCACGTACCCGGGGGCCGACTTCACGGTCAGCGCAACAGCGTCATCCGGGCTGGCGGTCAGTTTCTCGGCAGCCGGGCAGTGCGAGGTCGTGGGCACCACGGTCAGCCTGACGGGTGGTGGTTCGTGCACCATCACAGCCAGCCAAGCCGGTGACGACAACTACGATGCCGCGGTACCCATCGCCCACACCTTCCTGATCCGGTTGGACCAGACCATCACCTTCACGCCAGCACCCACGACCAAGAACCTCGGCGATCCTCCGTTCTCGGTCGTCGCGACGTCGAACTCCGGTCTGACCGTCACCCAGACAGCGACCGGTGTGTGCTCGATGTCCGGCACGACCGTCACCTTGACGGCGATCGGCACCTGCACGATCCAGGCCAGCCAGGCGGGCAACGCCGCCTACAACCCAGTGACCGCGGCCCTTGTGATCGACGTGAACTGGCCGTTCACAGGGTTCTTCTCGCCGGTCGACAACCTGCCGACCGTCAACGTCGCCAAGGCCGGGAGCACCGTCCCGGTCAAGTTCAACCTGGGTGGCGACCGCGGCATGGGGATCCTGGCAGCCGGGTCGCCAAAGGCGATCAAGCTGGCTACCTGCAGTAGCACGTCGGTCGACACTATCGAGGAGACGACCACCTCGAACGGGGGGCTGACCTATGACCCGGTCTCCCAGCAGTACAAGTACAACTGGAAGACGGAGAAGACGATGAGCGGCTGCTATCGGCTGGACTTCACGTTCATCGACGGGACCACGAAGAGCGCGCTCTTCCAGCTCAAGTAGCGCCGCTGCGGGCGAACGAGCGCCCCGCACGCTCCGGGATGGATCGGAGCAACGCGGGGCGCTGAGAGCCGGCGTGTGGCCGGAGGGTCACACGCGACCCTTGGGCACCGTGTGCCAGTACGTCTTGTTGAAGACGATCTTGCCCAGGTGCCAGAGTTGGTTCGGCTTGGGTGGCCGGGGCGGGTGCTCGTAGTCGAACTGGAGCAGCGTGCCCTTCCCATCGCCGATCTCGAAGAAGCACATGACCTTGCCTTCGTAGTCGGCGTGCTTGCCCGAAGGCGCGTCTCCCAGGACGCGAGCGGAGATCCGCTCGGCGACCACGGGCGCCTCGAAGTGGGCCGTCGAGCCGGCCTTGGACAAGGGCAGGTCGGTGGCGTCGCCAAGGGCGAAGACGTCCGGCCGACCGCCGACCTCCAGGGTGTGCCGATCGGTCGGGAGCCAGCCCCCGGGCGCCGGCGCCAGCCCTGAGTCGATGAGGAACTGCTGGCCCTTGTGCGGCGGGACGAGGATGAGCAGGTCGTACGGGAGCTCCTCGCCTTCCAGGCTGAGCACCATCCTGCGCGCCGGGTCGATGGCTTCGACGTTGAAGAACGTGTGCAGCTCGATGCCCTTGGTCTCCAGGATCGGCGTCGCCATCTCGCTGACGCTCTCGATCGTGAACGCGCGCCCGATCGGCGAGCAGAAATGCATCTCCGACGCCTCGCGTAGCCCGCGCTCGCGCAGCTCCGCCTCGATGAGGAACGCCACCTCGAGCGGCGCCGGCGGACACTTGTAGGGCATGCCGGCGATGCCGATGACGATCCGGCCGCCGCGGAAGCCGTCCAGCGCTGTCCGCAGGCGAGCCGCCGCTTCGGCGGTGTAGAAGTGCTGGGCCTCCTCGGCGAAGTGCTCGATCGCCTCGGGAACGATGCGCGAGCCCGTCGCGAGGACGAGGTGGTCGTAGCCCAGCGTCATGCCATCGGCGAGGTGGATCTGACGCGTGGTCTCGTCGACACGGACGACGTCACCGACGAGCAGCGTGACCCGATGATCGAGCAGGGACCGCTCCGGGCGCGTCAGGTTGGCCGCGCGCTCGCCGCCCATCGCGATATACATGAAGCCGGGCTGATAGACGTGGTTGCCCGTGCTGTCGATGACCATGACCTCGGCGTCCCCGACGTCGATCTGGTGGCGTAACTTGCGGACGATGAGGTTCGCGGTCAGGGTCCCCCCGACCCCGCCCCCCAGGATGACGATCCGGTGCATCAGGGCCCCCTAGCGCCGCTTCTCGACGATGATCTCGTCGAATCCATCGCGCGTCTCGAGGGAGACCAGCTGGTGGCCGGCCTTCTCGATCCACTTGGGGATGTCCACCTTCGAGCCCTTGTCGGACGACAGGACGGCCAGGATGTCGCCGACCTGCGACTCGCGGATGGCGCGGATGAGCTCCATCAGCGGCCCCGGGCAGAAGCTGCCACGGGCGTCGACGGTGCGGGTGATGGTGATCGCGGTGTCGGTCACGTCAGTCACGCTTTCTCGTGTCGGTAGACGTCGGGGTCGAACTTGATCGATCAGATGAACAGGGGGACGGAGTCCTCGGTCATCATCCCGATGACCGTCGCGGCGCCGGCCGGCTCGCCCATGCCCTCGATCATGTCGCTCGGCTTGAGGCCGAACATGTCCATGGTCATCTGGCACGGGATGAACTCGACGCCCATCAGCTGGGCGGCCTCCAGCAACTCCTTGGGGCTGGCCACGTTGTACTGCTTGGCGAGCTTGCGCATCATCCAGGGGCCCATCCCCAGGAAGTTCATCTTGCTGAGCTTGCGGTGGCTGATGCCCGGCCGCTGCATCGCCGACAGCATCTTCTGCATCCAGTTCTCACCAGTGATCCGGACATCGTCGCGGACGAAGACCTGCAGGCCCCAGAACGTCACGAAGACGCGCGTCTTGACGCCCATCGCGGCGCTCGTCGAGGCGAGGATCATCGTGGCCCAGACCTTCTCGAGGTCGCCGCTGTAGTCGATGATCAGGATGTCCTTGGTCCGTGGCGGCGTCTCCACCAGGGGCTGGGGCATGGGGCTTGGCGCGGGGCTCTCGACCTCACGCTCGATGGTCATGGTGGTCATCGCGAGAACCTCACTTGTGGCGGATGACGAAGCGGAAGACCGGCCCGTCCTGGGTCTGCTCGACGAGCTCGTGGCCCGTGGCCCGGCACCACGCGACGAAATCCTTGACCGATCCCGGATCGGTCGCGAGGACCTCCAGGAACGACCCGGGGACCATCGACTTGATGGCCTGGGCGGTGCGCACGATCGGCATCGGACAGGACAGCCCCTTGGCGTCCACGGTCTGGGCGATCTCGACGGTCGGCATGACGGGCTCCTTCGTGGTGGCTGCGATCAGATGAAGACGACCTGGCCCTCGCCGGCGTTCAGGTAGAAGGCCGTCACGCCCTCCACGCCATCGACCAGGGGGTCGAGGTCCGCGTCGTCGAGGTGGAGCAGGTCCATGGACAGCGAGCAGGCCTGGATGTCCACCCCGCCCAGGTCCTTGGCCTGGCGCAGCGTGTCCGCCCAGCTGGCCTGCCCGGCACGCGCCAGGTCGTCGACGGCCTTGCGTCCTTCGGGGCCGGCTTCGGGCGCCAAGCCGTGGTCGCGGCCGATACGATCGGCACGGAACGCGTCCAGGGCCCAGTACTGCAGGAAGATGTTGACCGGCTTGCCGAGCGCGGCGGCCCCGGCGGTCAGGACCGCGGCGGCCTGCAGGCGGTCATCGGTGCCGGAGAACAGGACCAGGTTCAAGGACGCATCCATGGGTGACTCCTATGGGTCAGGCGGGGACGCCGAGCGCCGGCCGCTGGGTGGACAGGGAGGCGAGACGGACCAGCCGGCGCTCCAGGACGGCGCGCATGATCCCGCAAGCCACGACGACATCCGGGTCGGCCAGGTGGTAGCGGACCTCGCGGCCATCCCGCTCAGCTTCGACGAGCCCGGCGGCGCGCAGCACCGCGAGGTGCTGGGACACGTTGGGCTGGCTGGCATGGACGGCCGCGGCGAGATCACCGACCCCGCGCGGGCCGTCGGCGAGTCGGTGCAGGATCGCCAGGCGGCGTGGGCTGGCCAGGGTCTTGAGGACCTCGGCCTGGAGGATGGTGATCTCGTCCATACCCGCAGCATCGGCCACATGCGCATCTGCGCATCAGTGCCAGCGGGCATCTCGTCGGACCGTCCGGATGGGCCATCGGCGGGACATTCGGCACCCACCGGGAACCACGCGCCGTCGGGCGGTGTACGGGGTACGGTTGATCGTGGAGGGCCGTCCACCATCGAAGACACCGAACTGATCGAACGCGCCCGCAACGGCGATGTCGCGGCGTACGAGGAGCTCGTGCGCCGCTACCAGGACCTCGCGTTGCGGACCGCCTACCTCGTCTGCCCGGAGGCCGACGCCGACGATGCCGTCCAGGACGCCTTCCTCAAGGCCTATGCCGCGCTGCCGCGATTTCGTGCCGGCTCGCCCTTCCGTCCGTGGGTCCTGCGCATCGTGGCCAACGAGGCGCGCAATCGACGGCGCTCGGCGGGTCGGCGGGACGGCCTCGCGCTCCGGGCGGCGGCCGCGGATCCGCGCCTGGGCGGGGTCGCTTCCGGCCCGGCGCCTGACACTCAGGTGCTCGCTGCCGAGACGAGCGCGGAACTCGTGACGGCCCTCCGATCCCTGTCCGAAGACGACCGCGAGATCCTCGGAGCCCGGTACCTCCTGGACCTGTCCGAAGCCGAGACCGCCGAGACGCTGGGACTGCCACGCGGGACCGTGAAGTCGCGCACATCCCGGGCCCTGGGGCGCCTACGCTCGGCGGTCCTGTCGGTCGACGGGGGGCTGCGATGACATCGCGCTTCCGCCCGATCGACGACGCCGGGCTCATCCAGGCCCTCGGCGACCTCAAGGACAGCATCGACTGGCCGACGCGCGCCGCCCACGCGCCCGATCCGGCGACCCGCGTCCGGACGGCGATCGAGGCCGGCCGCGTGGCGCCCCGCCCGGAGGGCGCCGCTCGCGCGCCGTGGTGGCGCGTGCCCCGTCGAGCGATCGTGCTTGCGCTGGCGGCCCTGCTCGCGCTGGCGGCGGTCGCGGGGGCCGTCGGTCTCGGGTTGCCGGGGCTGCGCCTGGTCCTTGGCGGGCCGTCGGCGCCGCCGATCACGCCGCCGCCGACCCGGCCGATTGCGTCAGCGGCGCTTGCGGGCGGCGACCTTGGCCTCGGCGAGCGGGTGACCCTCGAAGTGGCCCGCGCACGCACCGGTCGGGCGATCCCGAACTTCGACGACCTGCCCGTCGGTCCGCCGGACGCGGTGTATCTGGACCCGGACAGAGCGGACCAGGTCGCGCAAGTGTGGGCGGCGTCGACGACCCTCCCCGCGACCCGCGCCGCTGGGGTCGGCATGATCGTCATGTCGTTCGACGGGAGCATCGAGCCGACGTTCTTCCAGAAGGCGATCGGAGCGGGTTCGACCGTCGAGCCGGTCGATGTCGCGGGTCAGCGCGGGTTCTGGATCAGTGGCGACCCGCATATCTTCTTCTACGAGTCGGGTGATGGCACCTTCGTGGACGACCAGCGCCGCTGGGTGGACGACGCGCTCGTCTGGTCGGATGGCGCCACGACCTATCGGATCGAGACGGCACAGGGCCGGGAATCGGCGCTCGGGCTCGCTCACTCGATGACGGAGGCCGCCCCGCCCTGACCGGCGGGCTCCGCCGAACGCAACGCCGACGCGACCGCCGCTCTCAGCGACTCTCAAAAAGCCGTGCGAGGCTTCCCCGACG
>JBPPMZ010000115.1:0-7577 GCA_051306295.1 Candidatus Limnocylindrales bacterium | reverse complement strand
CGACGTCGACTGGGTCCGGGCGCACTGGCCCGGGCGACTGATGATCAAGGGCATCGGCTGTCAGGCCGATGCAGAGCTGGCCGCCGAGCTCGGGATCGATGCCATCGTGTTGTCGAACCACGGCGGGCGCCAGCTCGACATGGCGAGCGTGCCGCTCGAGCTCCTACCGGCCGTCGTCGACTCGATCGGTGAGGGGGTCGAGGTGTACATCGACGGGGGCATCATGAGCGGCACGGACATCGTTGCCGCCCTGGCATTCGGTGCTCGCGGCACGCTCGTCGGTCGCGCGTATCTCTATGGGCTGATGGCTGGGGGATCCGACGGTGTGGCCAGGGTCGTGGCCATCCTGGAGAAGGAGATCCGGACCACGATGGCGCTGATGGGCGCCACGTCGGTGCCGGAGCTTTCCGCTGACCACGTTCGATTGCGCTCAGGGTGAGATCGAATGCTTGGAAGATTGGGTCCTCGGCTGGAAGCAGTTCCGCTACACGTGGACCCAGCACGCCATCAGACGTGGCCTTGGGGAGGTCATCCCGGGCGAGCTGACGCTCAGCGCCGATGACATGGTGTTGGTCGGGGCGAGAGGATTTGAACCTCCGACCTCATCGTCCCGAACGATGCGCGCTACCAAGCTGCGCCACGCCCCGACCGAGGGTGCTCGTTTGACAGAGCCTGCGGATGATACCGCAGGGCCGCCGAACTCGGACAGGACGCCTAGCCCGCCGAACGACGCTCCGTCCGGATCGGCAGGGTCGCCAAGGCCGCGGCGACGAACGCGAGGGCCATCAGCCCGAACACCACTGGCACGCCGGTCGCCTCCCCCAGCGAGTCGATGACGACCCCATAGACCGCGGTCCACAGCGAACCGACCCCGAAGGCGAGCGTGAAGTACAGCGCGTACGACGCGTCCCGGGTGGCCGGCGGCGCGATGTCGGCCAGCAGGGCCTGGAGCTGCGGCGACTCGGCGAACGAGAACAGGCCCATGATCGCGATGCCGATCCACAGGCCCAGCAGCGACGACCCGGCCAACAGGAACACGACGAACCCGACCGCCCCACCGACGTATGCCCCGATGATCAGCGGCTTGCGCCCGAACCGGTCCGACAGGGACCCCGCCACCAGCGGCATCGGCACGCTGAACACGATGAGCGCCCCGTACATCATCCCGGACGTGGCGGCGTCCAGGCCGATCACCCGGGTCAGGTAGATGAGCACGAACAGGTTCACGACGCCCAGACCGCGCCCGCCGCCACCCAGCACGGACGTCAGGAACAGCCAGCGCAGGTCGCGGTCCCCGATGACCTGTCGGAGGGCGTCGCGGGACGAACCGCGCGCGACGGCAGCAGCCCGATCCGTCCCGTGCTCGCGGACCAGAGCCAGAATGAGCAGCGCGATGAGGACCGCGGCCACGCCGAATACGACCGATGCCCCGCGCCAGCCGATCCAGGCGAGCAGCGGCACACCGACCACGGCCACGACCACGGTCCCGACGTTGCCACCCGCGATGTGGGCGCTGATCGCGAAGCCGCGCCGGGCCGGCGGGAACTGCTCGGCCAGCAACCCGTTCCCGACCGGGTGCTGCGGTGACCCGCCGATGCGCGCCACGATGTTCGCGAGCGCGAACGTCCCGAAGCCCGTCGCCAGGGCCTGGGCCGCGAACCCGCCACCGAACAGCAGGCCGCCAAGCCCCAGCAGCCGCCGCCGCGAGACCCGCCGCGTGACCTCCGCGTAGGACAGCTGCACGAGTCCGGACATCGCCGCCCCGGCCGCCGCCAGGAAGGCGACGGCCTGTACACCGACCCCGAACTCGTCGATGATCGCGAGGAAGATCAGGGGCAGCAGGACGGCGAACGCGTGGTTGACCGCGTGGGCCACCGACAGCAGCACGAGCGAGCGCTGGGGTCGGACGTCGGGAGGGGCCTGCACGCCGCCCATGGTGCCGTATCCTTCCGGAGTCCCGTCCGCCCGTTCCGGAGGTCCCGATGCCGACCGTCCTCATCGTCGACGACGAGCAGCACATCCGCCTGCTCATCGAACAGACGCTCGAGGAGCTCGAGGACGACGGCGTCGAACTGCTGACCGCGACGAACGGCGAGGAAGCGCTCGATGTCGTCGCGAATCACCACCCCGACCTCGTCTTCCTCGACGTGATGATGCCGCGCAAGAACGGTTTCGAGGTCGCGGCCGCGATCAAGGCAGATCCTGCCACGGCGGCCACGACCGTCATCCTGCTGACGGCCAAGGGCCAGGCCTACGACCGCGAGCAGGGACTGGCCGCCGGGGCGGATCAGTACCTGACCAAGCCCTTCGATCCAGACGATCTGCTGCGTCGGGCCCGCGCGGCCCTGGGCCTTGGACCCGACGCCTGATGGTATCCGCGGAGCTGCGCCGGCTCGTCTCGCGCCACCGCCACGTGGCCCCGATGCTGGCGGTCCTGCTCGCCGCCACCCAGGCCCGGGTCACGATCTCGGACGCCGAGGGCGAGGTCATCCTGGATCGGCAGGCCGGGAGTGCGCCCTCGGACGCCCCGGTCGATCGCCACCCCATCAAGGTCGAAGGCGCGACGGTCGGCTGGGTGGAGGGTCCGCGACCGGCCGGTGCCATCGCGGCCGTGCTGTCCTACGCCGCGGCCCGCGAGACGGACAAGCGCGCCCTGGCGCGCGAGGCGCTCGATCGCTACCGCGAGCTGAACCTCATCTACGACCTGGCCGAGCAGATCGGCGCGACGCTCGAAGTCGACGCCGTGACCGCCGTCGCGATCGCCGAGGCCGGCCGACTCCCGTCGGGCGGGGAAGGGTTCCTGGTCCTGCGCGACGGCCCCGACGCCGATCAGCTGGCGAGCGGGATCCTGGGCGCGATCGCGGCCGGAGAGGCGGAGATCATCAACGACGTCGCGGGAGATCCACGGGCGACCAGCACGGAACGGGTGACCGCCTCGCTCGTGGCGGCGCCGCTGCTCGTCCGCGGCGAGCGCATCGGGATCATCGGGACCCGGTCGGCGACGCCGGTCGAGTACCACGCGTCGGATCTCAAGCTGCTCATGGCCATCGCCTCGCTGGCCGCCCCGACCCTGGACCAGGCCGCCACCCACGAGTCGGCCCTGCGGGCCGCCACGGACTGACCGCCACGGACCGTCGCGCCATCGCCCTGGGGTCGCTGGGGTCCATCGCGCTCCTCGCCTACCTGGTCGGCCGGGGACCGGGGTGGCAGGAGATCGCCATCGTCCTCGCGGCGATGCTTCCCGCCGCGCTCGTCCTCTACGGCGGCGCAGCCCGTCGTCGGGCGCACGACCTGCGCATCCAGCAGGGGCTCACGGTCGCCGCCTACGAGCGATCCGAGGTGGCCAACCGGACCCTCGAGCAGCGCGTCGCGGAGCTGATGACCCTCAACGAGCTCGGTGTGGCGACCGGCTCCACGCTGGATCGCGACGAGTTGCTGGATCTGTCCCTGGCTGCCGTCACCCGCTACCTGCGCTTCGATCGCGCGCTGATCCTGCTCGTCGACGAGGAGCGCGGCGTCCTGACGAGTGGTCGATCGATCGGCGGCAGCCCCCAGATGACGGCTGAGCTCGCCCTGCTCGAGGTGCCCATCGACCTTGAATCGGCGTTGCTCAGCCGGCTCGCGCGGTCGGACGGTCCGCTGCTCTTCCGCGACGTCGATGAGGATGCGGACGAGGGCAGTCGCACGTTCGCCGGGCTCCTCGAGGTGTCGTCGTTCCTGGGGACGCCGCTCGTGACCAAGGGCCGGACCGTCGGCATCCTGGCCGTTGACAATCGACTGACCGGGCGCGACGTGCAGCCCGGCGACGGGCCACTGCTCTACACGGTCGGCAGCCTGATCGCCGGGGGCATCGAGAACGCGCGCCTGTACGCCGCGCTCGACGAGGAGCGCGCCGCCCTTGAACGACGGGTCACCGAGCGCACGGCCGCGCTGGTCGACGCGCGCCTCGCGGCCGAGGCCGCGACCGCCGCCAAGAGCACCTTCCTCTCGAACGTGAGCCACGAATTGCGCACGCCGCTGACGTCGGTCGTCGGGTTCTCGAAGCTCATCTCGAAGCGCCTCGCCGACGTTGTCTTCCCGATCGTGCCCACGGGCGACCCCAAGGTCGAACGGGCGATGCGCCAGGTGACCGAGAACCTCGGGATCATCGTCGAGGAGGGCGAGCGGCTGACGACGCTCATCAACGACACCCTGGATCTGGCCAAGATCGAGGCCGGGCGGATGGAATGGCGCGAAGAGCCGGTGGCCATCGCCGAGGTCATCGCCCGGGCGACCGGCGCGACGGCGTCCCTGCTCGGTCGCGAGGACGGCCCGCGCCTGGTGGTCGAGGTGGCCGACGACCTGCCGGAGGTGCGTGGCGATCGCGACCGGCTCATCCAGGTCGTCATCAACCTGTTGTCGAATGCCATCAAGTTCACGCCGACCGGCACGATCACCGTGACCGCGGCGCGGCACGCCGATGGCGCCAGGATCGAGGTCGCGGTCGCGGACCAGGGGGTCGGGATCGCGCCAGAGGACCACGACAAGGTCTTCGAGCAGTTCGGGCAGGCCGGCGACACCCTGACCGACAAGCCGCGCGGAACCGGTCTGGGCTTGCCCATCTGCCGGGAGATCGTCGAGCACCACGGCGGGCGCCTCTGGCTGGAGAGCGCCGTCGGCGAGGGCTCGACCTTCCGGTTCACGCTGCCGATCGACGCGGGCACGCCCGCCGCCTGACCTCGGGCCGGGTCCTGGGCGGCCGACGGCCAGGCTCCAGTGACAGGCCGAAGGGGATGAGCCGCGTCGCGCGCTCGTCGCACCAGAGGATGACGTCTTCGCCCGGCATCACCGCGCGTGGGCTCTTGATCGCAGCGATCGAGGCGCCGCCCGTCGACCCAAAGTCGCGGAGCTCGTGGCCAAGCCAGTGCATCGGACGATAGCGGTCAGGGAGTTCAGCGCGGACGAGGATCACGACGCTAACCCGCCAACCATCAGGGAGCGTGGCCAGAGCATCCGCTCGGTCGTCGGAGCAAACGTCCGCGGCGTCGAGGATCTCGACCGGCACATCGCACAGGTAGACATGGAGGCGCTCGCGCCTCGCTGGTCGGTCCAAGACAACGAGGAAATCGTCGTATGCGCTGACAACCCACCCGCCGGGCGTGGCAAATCTGCGGATCACATCGACCGTCAGGACTCGGGGCCGTGGGTTCTGTGCAGCATGATCGTCGGCGTCCTGTTCGACCGTAACCCGAAGGCGAAACCCAAGAGCGTCCGCCGCGGCGACCCAACGCCGGACCAGAAGGCCATCACCCTCGCCTCGTTCCATGCGGCCGATCATCGATGCCGATACCCCGATCTGATCGCCGACCGATTCGCGCGAGCGGCCGACAGCCAGCCTCGCGCGACGCAACCGCTCGCCGGCGGCTTCCGTGGTCGCGGTTGGTCTACGTGACATGGGCCACAGATTGATGGTTCGCGCTTAGCTGCGACTCAATCTCGGGTGGCTCGGGTGCGCAGGCGCGACCCCCGCCCAGATCGTGCAGATGGCGGACGATGCTCCCGTGCGCGCCAAGGGTCGGGGTGGCGCAGGCGCGACCCCCGCCCAGATCGTGCAGATGGCGGACGTCCGCCATGCGGAAGGTCCGGGCGGGGTAACCGGGTGCGCGAGCGGACCCGACGGGCGCGGGCGGCCCGCGAGGAACGTCCGCGACGGTCAGTACTGGAAGAGCAGCTCCCGGTACTTGGGCAGCGGCCAGAGCTCGTCGTCGACGACGCTCTCCAACTCGTCGACCACGACCCGCAGGGCCTCCTGCGCCGGGATCACCTTGTCCACGAAGGCCCGTGCCTCCGCTTCCACGGATCCGGCCTCGTGGGCTTGGTGCTGGGCCTCGGCGAGCCCCGCGATGGCGTCCACCAACCCGTCTGCCAGCCCTGACACGTGATCGGAGATGGACGCGATCCCGCGCGATGAGCCCGCCGCACCGAGCACACCCAGGTACTTGGCGGTCGCTGGCAGGACCATGGACCTGGCGATGTCGAGCGCGCAGTTGGCCTCGATGTTCTGGACCTTGACGTAGCGTTCCCAGTTGATCTCGACCCGGGACGACAGCTCGCGCTCGGACAGCACCCCGAACTTGGCGAACACGGCCTTGGCCTTGTCGCTGGTCAGCACGGGCAGCGCATCCACCGTGGTCCGGTTGTTCGGCAGCCCTCGCTTGGCGGCCTCGGCATGCCACTCCTCGGAGTAGCCGTTACCCTCGAACAGGACCTGCTTGTTGGCCCCGACGATCGTCGAGAGGATGCTGGTCAACCCGTCGAAGTCCCCGGCGTCGAGCTTCTCGAGGTCGTCCGCCAGCTGCGCGAGCGAGTCCGCGACGGCCGTGTTGAGCACGGTCTGCGGCCAGTAGATGGGCGCCGAGGAACCCACGGCCCGGAACTCGAACTTGTTGCCCGTGAAGGCGAACGGCGAGGTCCGGTTGCGGTCCGTCGCGTCCTTCGGCAGCTCCGGCAGCGAGGTGACCCCCAGCTGCATCGAGCCGCCCTTCTTGGACGTGGACGCGGAGCCCTTGGCCAGCTGCTCGATGACGTCCTCGAGCTGCGAGCCCAGGAAGATCGACATGATGGCCGGCGGCGCCTCGTTGGCCCCCAGGCGATGGTCCTGACCAGCGTCGGCGATGCTCGCGCGGATCAGGTCGGCGTGGACGTTGACGGCCCGGATGACGGCCACGAGGAAGGCCAGGAACTGGGCGTTGGCGTGCGGATCGTTGCCCGGATCGAGGAGGTTCTCGCCCTCGTCCGTGGCCATCGACCAGTTGTTGTGCTTGCCCGAGCCGTTGATGCCGGCGAACGGCTTCTCGTGGATGAGGAACATGAGGTCGTGCTTCCGGGCGAGCCGTCGCATCAGGCCCATGACCAGCATGTTGTGGTCGGACCCGACCGACGTCGGCTCGTAGACCGGGGCCATCTCGAACTGGCCCGGCGCCACCTCGTTGTGGCGCGTCTTGGCCGGGATCCCGAGCCGCCACAGCTCGCGGTCCAGGTCCATCATGAACGCAAGGATCCGCTCCCGGATCGAGCCGAAGTACTGGTCCTCGAGCTCCTGGCCCTTGGGTGAAGGGGCGCCGAACAGGGTCCGCCCGGTCAGGACGAGGTCCGGTCGCTGCTCCGCCAGGCGCCGATCGACCAGGAAGTACTCCTGCTCCGGCCCGATGTTCGTGTACACCCGGCCGGTGGTCTCCTTGCCGAACCAGCGCAGGATGCGCAGGGCCTCCTTGCCGAGTGCCTCCTGCGAGCGCAGGAGCGGGATCTTGTGGTCGAGCGCCTCGCCGGTGAACGACACGAACGCGGTCGGGATGGTCAGGGTCACGCCGTTGGGCTCGACCTGCAGGAAGATCGGCGAGGTGACATCCCAGGCGGTGTAGCCGCGCGCCTCGAAGGTCGCCCGGATGCCGCCCGACGGGAAGGAACTCGCGTCCGGCTCGCCCTGGAGCAGGTTCTTGCCCGAGAACTCGGCGATCGTCTCGCCGTCGCCGAGCGGGTTGAGGAACGAGTCGTGCTTCTCTGCCGTGGACCCGGTCATCGGCACGAACCAGTGGGTG
>JBPPMZ010000114.1:0-14680 GCA_051306295.1 Candidatus Limnocylindrales bacterium | reverse complement strand
GGTCGGGTCGGGTCGGTGAGTGGACAGTCTGGCACGTCCGGTGATTCGCGCCGCCTTGGGCCCATCGCATAACGCTGACGCGGCCGATCAGGCTGGCGGCGGCACCTCGGTCGGGAGGGCCTCGCCGCGCACACCGGCCAGCAGGTTCGCGGCAGCCATCTGGGCCATCTTGTCGCGGGTCGCCCGCGAGGCGGACGCGATGTGCGGCACGATCAAGCAGTTCTCGAGGCCCACGAGCGGATCATCCATCGGGATCGGCTCCGGGTCCGTCACGTCCAGCGCGGCCGCCCAGATCGTGCCATCGCGGAGTGCGGCCGCCAGCGCGACCTGGTCCACGACGGGGCCTCGGGACGTGTTGATGAGCACGGCCGTCGGCTTCATCCACGACAGCGTCTGCGCGTTGATGAGGTGGCGGGTCACCGGCGAGAGGTTGACGTGCAGCGACACGAAGTCGCTCCGCGCCAGCAGCGCCTCGAGCGGCAGATAGGTCGCGCCCAGGGGCTCGGTCACCTCGGCCGGGAGTTCATTGACATCGTGATACAGGACCTCCATCCCGAAGCCCTGGGCCCGTCGCGCCATGGCCTGCCCGATTCGCCCGAACCCGACGATGCCGATGGTCGCGCCGTGGACGTCCGGGCCCAACAGCAGCAGCGGCCCCCACGTCTTCCACGATCCGGCGCGTACGAACCGATCACCTTCCGGTAGCCGGCGGGCCGTGGCCATCAACAGGGCGAAGGCTAGATCCGCAGTCGTGTCGGTGAGGACGCCCGGTGTGTTGCCGACCGGGATGCCGCGCCGCGCGCACGCCGCTACATCGATGTTGTCGAAGCCGACGGCGTAATTGCTCACGACCTTGAGCTGCGGCCCGGCGGCATCCAGGAACTCGTCATCGACCTTGTCGGTCAGCAGGGTGAGGACCCCATCGCAGCCGGCGACCCGACGGAGCAGCTCGG
This sequence comes from Candidatus Limnocylindrales bacterium, assembly GCA_051306295.1. Taxonomy (GTDB): domain Bacteria; phylum Chloroflexota; class Limnocylindria; order Limnocylindrales; family CSP1-4; genus SPCO01. The sequence goes on along the minus strand of JBPPMZ010000114.1, from coordinate 13,727 downwards.
CGCGTGGTGGCGGCAGCTCATCCTCCCAGAGATCCATGTCACATGTCGCGCGAACCGCCTCCAGGCCGACATCCGGGATGATCCGCGCGACGAACACCCGGGGCCGACCACCCGCCTCAGCCACGGCCCAGGCCCCCGACGAAACGGTCGATCCGACCGAGCGCCTCGGTCAGATTCTCCCGAGAGTTGGCATACGAGATCCGGATGTGCTCCGTCCCGACACCACCGAACGCCGTCCCGGCCAGGACGCAGACCCCCGCCTCCACGAGCAGCCGCTCGGCCATCTCCGCGCCCGACAGCCCCGTCCCCTTGACGGACGGGAAGGCGTAGAACGCCCCGACCGGGGTCCGGGCGGTGATGCCGGGGATGGCGTTGAGACCGGCGATGATCAGGTCGCGGCGGGCCTTGAACTCGACGACCATCGCCTCGACGTCGTCCTGTGGCCCGACCAGGGCCTGGACCGCCCCGACCTGGGCGAACGTCGGGGCGCAGCTGATCGTGTTGATGACCAGCTGGCCGAACATCGGGATGAGCGAGTCTGGCACGACCGCATAGCCCAGGCGCCAGCCGGTCATCGCGAACGTCTTGGAGAAGCCGTCGAGGATGATCGTCCGCTCGGCCATGCCGGGCAGCGATGCGATCGAGACGTGCTCGTGCCCGTCGTACAGGATCCGGCCATAGATCTCGTCCGAGACGACCCACAGGTCGTGTTCGATGGCCAGCGCCGCGATGCGCTCGTTGTCCTCGCGGGTCAGGACGCCGCCCGTTGGGTTGGCCGGCGAGTTGACGAACAGGACCCTGGTCCGCGGCGTGATGAGCCCGGCCAGCTCGTCCACGTCCAGGCGGAAGTCGTTCTCCATCCGGATCGGGATCGGGACCGGCGTCGCGCCCACGAAGCGGGTCAGCGACTCATAGATCGGGTAGCCGGGGTCCGGAACGAGGACCTCGTCGCCCGGGTCCACCAGGCCCAGGATGGCGTACAGCATCACGCCCTTGCCGCCGACCGTGACGAAGACCTGCGACGCGTCGGCCTTGACGCCCTTGCGCAGGGCCACATCGGCGGCGATGGCCTGGCGCAAGGCCGGGATGCCAGGGAATGGGGCGTAATGGGTCGCCCCGTCGTCGAGCGCTTGCTTGGCCGCCTCGCGCACGTGCGCCGGCGTATCGAAGTCGGGCTCGCCGATCTGGAGATGGATGATCGAGCGGCCCTCGGCTTCCATCGCGCGGGCGCGGGCGCTGACCGCGAAGGCACTCTCCGTGCCGATGGTGCCCATCCGGGCGGCGACCCGCAGGCCGGTGCTGACGGTCATGACGAACCTCCTTGAGGGGCGGCGCTACGGGAGCAGCGAGCGGATGGCGAAGGTGACGTTGGCGGGGCGCTCGGCCAGGCGGCGCATGTACCAGGGATACCAGTGCTCGCCGTACGCGATCAGGGTGGTGACCTGGAAGCCCTCGCGGGCCAGGCGGGTCTGCTCGCCCGCCCGGATGCCGTACAGCATGTGGATCTCGAAGCCGTTCTTGCCGATCCCGGCGACGCCCACCTGCTCGGCGATCTGGTCGATCAACTCCACGTCGTGCGTCCCCAGGCCCAACCGGACGGGCCGTCCGCGGCCGTCCTTGAGGAAGCTCACGGCCAGACCAAGGAAGCTGGCATCGACGCGACGCTTGTCGCGGTAGGCGATCTCGGCCGGCTCGTCGTACGCGCCCTTGACCAGGCGGATGGCCGGATCCAGCGGCAGCAACCGGGCGATATCGGCTGCGGTGCGCTTCAGGTAGGCCTGCAGGCAGATCCCCGTTCGTGGGTGCGTGGCGCGCAGCCGCTCGTACAGGCGCACGGTCTGCTCGACATAGGCGCTGCCCTCCATGTCGATCCAGACATAGGAACCCGTGCTGGCCGCATGCTCGGCGATGCGCCGCAGGTGCGCCAGGGTCCGGTCCTCGTCGATATCCAGGCCCAGCTGGGTCGGCTTGACCGACACTTCGCCGTCCAGGCCGCGCGCCGCGATGGCGTCCAGGACCTCGATGTAGTGGTCGGCGACGGCATCGGCTTCGTCGAGGCGCTCCAGGTTCTCGCCGAGGCGCGTGTACATCGTGGCGATCCCGGCGGCCTGGAGTGGGGCCGCCGCATCCAGGGCGGAAGCCAGCGTCTCGCCGGGCATGAACCGGCGGACGGCACGACGCATGAACGGCAGGCGGGGCAGTCGTTCCTTGAGCCACCCGTTGCGAGCCGCCCACAGGAAGATCCGACGCATCAGCGAGCTCCTCGGGTCATGGCAGGGCCGGGGTTCATGGCAAGGCCCGGATCATCCCACCGTCCACCGGGACGATGGCGCCGGACACGTAGGACGCCGCGGGCGACAGCAGGAAGGCACCCAACCGACCGACCTCCGCCGGTTCGCCGTAGCGGCCCAGCGGGATGCGCGCGAGCACGCTCGCCTTGATGGACTCGGGCGACACGCCCGTCCTCGCTGCTGCAGCCGTGTCGATCTGGGCGATCCGATCCGTGGCGACCCGCCCGGGCGCCAGACCATTGATGCGCACTGGCGCGATCTCGCCCGTCATCGACTTGATGAGTCCGACGAGCCCCGGCCGCAACAGGTTCGACGTCGTGAGGCCCGGGATGGGCTCGCGGGCCGACGACGACAGGATGACCAGGATCGCCGGTCGATCGCTGGCCCGCAGGTGCGGCAGCGCCGCCCGCAACAGGCGGAGGGCACTCCATAGCGTGCCGTCGATCGCGCGACTCCAGGCCGCCTCGTCGAGTTCGTCGAATGTGCCCGGGGGCGGGCCGCCACTGTTGACCAGGAGCAGGTCCAGCCCACCCAGGGCCGCCACGGTCCGCGCGACGGCGTCCGCCGGACCCTCGGGTGTCGCAAGGTCCGCCGCGATCGCGACACCATCACCTGGTCCCGGCAGGCCGGCGACGGCCACATCCAGTCGATCCGATGGCCGCGCGACGAGCGCGACACGGGAGCCCTCGGCGGTCAGCGCGGCCCCGATGGCCCCACCCAGGCCACCGGAACCGCCGCCGACCAGTGCTCGAGCCCTATCGAGACCCAGGTCCACGGCTCCTCCTCCGGGCGAGCGCGTCGCCCAACGTTGCGACCCGATGGTACGCGACCGACACCGGCGCGCGGGCCTTGCGTCACGATGCGGTCTAGAATCCGGGCATGACCCGGTTCTTCGACATCGACGACGCCAACGCCACCCTCGTGGAGGTCGGGCCGCTGCTCGCCACCCTCGCCGACCAGCGACTGGAACTCATCCGGCTACGCGATCGCTCGATGGCTGCCCACTCCCCGGCCGGTGGGGGCTCCGGTGAGGCGGATGACGCCGTGGACGAGGCGGAAGCCCGTCGGCTGCGGCTGCGGATGAAGGGCGTCATCGACCAGATGGCCGCGGCCGTGGCGCGCATCGACTTCCTGGGGGTCACGCTGCGCGACATCGAACGCGGCCTCATCGACTTTCCGGCGCTGGTCAGCGGTCGGCAGGTGTGGCTGTGCTGGCAGCTCGGCGAGGCGGATCTCGCGTGGTGGCACGAGCTGGACACCGGGTTCGGCAGCCGCCGGCCGCTCGCCGATCTGGCGTGAGCTCCGCGGCGCCGACGCCGAAGCGCGTCGTCCAGCTGGACGGGCGCTCCAAGGTCTACCGGCCACTCCCCGCCGCCGCGCGAGCCGCGGCCGTGCTCCAGGGTCTGCGCCTCTATGCGGCCGGGGAGGCCTTCGACGCGCACGAGGCCTGGGAGCCCGCCTGGATGGGCACCGACGACCTCGGAGAGCGCGCCTTGCTCCAGGGACTCATCAAGCTCGCGGCCGCGGATGTCCACGGCCAGCGCGGGAACCCACCGGGCGTGGCTCGCAACCTGGAAGGCGCGCTGGAGCGACTGCGCTCCGCCGCTGCCGCTGGTACGAGCACGGCGCCCGGCGTCTCGATCGACCTCGTCGCCCTCATCGACGCCGCGGCCGCCCGTCTCGTCCTGGCGGCCCGTGGCGAGGGCAGCCCATCCATCCCGATCCCCTGGAGGCCTGCATGAACCCCGGCGCGGCACTGCCCACCATCGATGTCCGTGAAGCGGAGCGACGCCTGCGCGAGGACCCGGATCGGCCACTGCTCGTCGATGTCCGTGAACCCGGTGAGTTCGTCGCGGTCCGCGCGCCCGGGGCCGTCCTCCTGCCGACCTCCGCCTTCGCCGCGCGCGCGAGCGAACTACCGACCGATCGGCCGCTGATGATCGTTTGTCACGTGGGTGGCCGATCGGCGGCCGTGACCGGCTTCCTGGTCCGGGCCGGCCGAATGGATGTCGTCAACGTGGCCGGCGGTATGGACGCCTGGGAGGCGGCCGGTCTGGCCGTCCGACGGGGCGCCATCGAGCCCGGCGAGGGCGATCTCCCCGCCTGACAGGGCCTGGCGCGGAGGCCGCTCGTCAGCGGCGGAGGACCCGCCGGATGAGGCCGCGAGCCTGCTCCTTGTGGGCATAGCCCCAGCCGATGAGCAGCAGGATCACGAAGTTGACCGTGCCGGCACCGGCGGCATTCAGGTAGCCCAACTGCTGGCCGATCTCGCCCTCGATCTTGAGGCCGGGCACGGTCGCGCCCACCAGCCCGAGCTGGAAGAACGGGCTCTGCGGGGCGACGTTGGCCCGGGCGCTCATGCTGATCGGACCTTCGGTCGTGGCCCCGCCGACCAGGATGACATTGGGCCCGGTCACCACGGGACTTGCGCCGACCAGGCCGTTGGGCAGGTCGCTGACGTCGAGGTGCGACCACTGCGGGATGTCGCCGGCGGTGCTCGGGATGGCCCAGTAGAGCTCCGTGGCGGGCCCGTCCGGGCCCTCGCCGCCGACGCTGTAGATCGTCCCGTTGGCGGACCAGCCCGCGGCGTCGCTTCTGGCCGACGGGAGATTGGCCGCATCACTCACGGCCCATTGGATGACCTTGCCCTCGTCCTCGTTCACGGGCAGGCCCTCGGCGGCCGCCAGGCCCAGGCTGCCGCGCTGGACCGCCCCGACCGGCCCATTCGCATCGCGCCCGCCCCAGACCCACACGAAGTCACCGATGACCGCGGCGTTGGCATCGGCCTGCGCCCGAGACAGGGCTGCCTCTTCCTCCCAGGCCCCGAGCACACCCTCGGCATCAAGGACGCTCTTCCAGGTCGTCGCGACGGGTCCATCGGGTCCGACGCCGCCCATCAGCAGGATCCCGTCGGAGGCCACGGCGCCGGCCGCGCCCGCGCGCGCTTCCTTCAGTGCCAGGGCCTCGACCGGCATCCAGTCGCCGATCTCTCCGGTCTGCGCGTTCGGTGTCAGGGAGAAGACGGTCGTCGTCGGAGCGCCGGCGGCGTCATAGCCGCCGAACACGTAGATCGTGCCCGACACGGCCAGAACGCTGGCGTCGGAGCGCGGCTCCGGTAGCGCCGGGCCATCCTTCCAGACGTCGAAGTTACCCACCGTGACGGCCTCGGCGACCCAGACCGTCGATTGCGCGGCCTGCCCATCGGAGCCACCGATGTAGAAAAGCTTGGTCCCCACTTGGACGGCCGCGCCGTCCGTCCGGGCGGCCGGCAGGGCCAGTTCGGTCGGCGACGGGTGCCACGGGATCACGGCACCCACGGGAGCCGGGCAGGGCAGCGACTCGTTGTCCGGAGGGCAGAGATTGATGGGCGACCAGGCCAGGACGCCAAGGTCCAGCGTGCGATTGACCGTGAGGTAGTAGGCGCGGTCGGGGATGTAGCCGAGCATCAGGAGGATGATGACCAGCCAGACCGCGGCCTTCACTGAGGCCCAACCCCATCCGTCTGCGTCGAGCAGCCCGAAGAACGCCCGCTTGCGCGGTCCCGTCATCCCGGCTGTGAGCGCCTGCTGCGCCATCGTCCTCCATCCTTACCGGACCGCGAAGCGGCCGGTCTCATTCGGCGGTGATCGTCCCTGTCATGTTCGGGTGCACGGAGCAGACGAACGGGTAGGCCCCCGCCGCCAGCGCCGGCACGTCGTAGGTCGCTTCGGCGACCCCACTGATGATGTCGCCGCGCACGACGGTCAGCCCGCCACCGTCCTTGACCTCGACGTTGTGCGGTACGCCTGGTTCCTTGTTCGAGAAGTGGATCTGGAAGGCGACATCAGCCGGCACGCTGAACGTCGTCTCGTCGAACGCGGTGCTGGAACTCGCCGAGATCTCCAGCACCGTCGCCGCGGGCGGGGACGACGGGCCGGCGGAGGCCCCCGGCGACCCGCTAGGTGCCGCGAACTCGCTCTTCCAGCAGGCCGGGTAGGGCGTCGCCCCGGGTTCGGGCTTGTAATTCGGGTCGACCCATCCCGTGAACGTCTTGACCTCACCCGTGACCGGGTCGATCTTGGGATCGAGCAACTCCTCGTCGCGGACGATGTAGGTCTGGTCGTTCGGAGCGCGCAGGAACGCGATGAGTTCCTCGATCTGCCGGTAGTTGAGCGGGCCGGGCGGATTGCCCTCATCCGACCAGATCGGCATGAGCGACGCCGGGTCGCCGCACGCATAGCGACCGCCGACCTTGAGGATGTTCTCCAGGTAGTCGGCACTGAGGTGGGCGAACAGCTTGTCCTGCCGGTTGAGCACCGGCCCGATGCCACCTTGGCCCTGCTCGCCATGGCAGCGAGCGCAGTTGGCCTCGTACACGTTGTAGCCGCGCTCTACCGCGGTGACCTGCTGTGCCGCCAACTCCGCACCATCCGCGCCCAGGCGCGGTTGCGACAGGCCACCGGGCAAGCCCAATTCGTAGAACCAGTAGATGGCGACGAACAGGATGACGACCACGACGGCCAGGAACCCGACCCAGCGGGCGTTCGATGACTGACGGACCACTTGCGCGGCGCGTTCCGGGGTCAATTCGACCTGGCGGACGGAGGGCGACGCCGTGAAGCGCTCGACCGGCGCCACCTCGCCCGACGGGCGCGTGGCGGGCAGGCGCTGCTCGGGCTCGTGCCCCGCGGGCTCGCGTCCGGGCGTGTCGGTCATCGGACTCCTCGATCTTCGGTGGTCACGGCGTCAGATGCAGCCGGTCGGCGTGCGCGGCGGGATGATCCCAGGCTGGCCCAGGGCGACCGGCAACGGCCCCAGGGTGACCTTGCCGGTATCGATGGTCAGGATCCCGGCGCCGTCCACGGCCACGGAGAAGCGGTCCATGCTGCGCGGCGCCGGCCCGTACTGGGCGCCGTCGGCCTTGATCCCCAGGCGGTCGTAGCGTGAGCCGTGGCAAGGGCATTCCATCCAGAAGTTCTTCACGCACGGGTTCGGCTTGCAGCCCAGGTGCGGGCAGCGCTGATAGAGCGCCCGGACGTTGAGCGCGGTCCCATCACCGGTCGTGTCCTCGCCCGGCACGAAGCGCTGCTGCGCCGGGTCCACGAGGATGACGAATGAGCGGGCGAAGGCGTAGTAGGCCGGGAAACCCTCGTCGATGGGCAGCGACGAGTTCTGGGTCTTGACCTCCTCGAGCGTGCCGATCGCGAGCTTGCCGCCGAAACCGCCCGACAGGTTCGGCCAGATGAAGCCGATCGTGCCGGCCGTGATCTCGAGGAACCACAGGCCGACGCCGGTGCCCAGCGCGGTACGCATCAGCTGCCGGCGGGACAGGCCCTGGACCTGCTGCTTGCGCAGCGACTTGATGGCCTCCTTGGTGAGGGCCTGCGGCTTGGCGGCGGGTTCGACGTGGTAGTTGCTCATGCGCGCTGCCTGGTTCCTTCTGGCACTCAGAGGGCGAAGTAGACGCCGGGGGCCGTCACGTACGGGATGACGAAGGTGTAGCCCGGGCCGCGGAAGAAGATCCCGACGAAGGTCAGGACCAAGCCCAGGACACAGAACATCGAGAACAGGATGACCGCCGTCTTGCGCTGCGATGGCCGGATGGCCAGCACGTTGCCGCGATCGACATACGGGATGAGGGCGGCGCCGACCAGCACGAAGGTCGGGACGAGGACGCCCGCGACGGTCGGGTGGAAGTAGGCCAGCAGCTCCTGGAGGCCCAGGAAGTACCACGGCGCCTTGGCCACGGCCGGCGTCACGTTCCCGTTGGCCAGCTCCTCCAGCGGGGCATTGATGAACAGGCCCATCATCAGCAGGAAGATGCTCATGACGCCCGCTGCCAGGAACTCGATGGATAGCAGGTGCGGCCAGGTCATGACCGTATCGTCGGGTTCCTTCTGGACGCGGACGACAGCATCCTGCTTGACCAGCGCCAGCAATCGGTAGGGCCGCGCCGACATCGGCACACGCTGCTTGTCGATCTCCGTGCGTCGCGTGGGATCGACGGGCAGGACCTCCCGACGTTCCGTGGGCTGCTTCGTGTCAGTCATGGCTCACAGCGGTCCACTGATGCCACCATCTTTCCGGATTCGCCAGAAATGGACGGCCAGAAAGATCGCCGCGACCAGCGGCAGGACCATGATGTGCAGCACGTAGAAGCGCAGCAGCGTGTTCTGGCCGACCTCCACCCCACCCAACAGGATGCGCGACACGGGCGTGTTCAGCAGCGGCGCGTAGCCGCCCATGTTCGTGCCGATGGTGATCGCCCAGTAGGCGATCTGGTCCCAGGGCAGGAGGTAGCCCGTGAACGACAGCATGATCGTCAGGAACAGCAGGACCACGCCGACGACCCAGTTGAACTCGCGCGGCGGCTTGTAGGCGCCGTGGTAGAAGACGCGCATCATGTGCAGGAAGACGAAGAAGACCATCAGGTGCGCGGCCCAGCGATGGATGTTCCGGGTCAGCAGCCCGAACGTGACCTCGCTCTGGATGTCCAGGATGTTCGTGTACGCCTGCGTCGCCGACGGCACGTAGAAGAACATCAGGTACACGCCCGTGATGGTCAGCACCAGGAACAGGAAGAAGGACAGGCCGCCCAGACAGAACGTGTAGGCGAACTTCACGGCGTGCTGGCGCACCCGGACCGGGTGGATGTGCAGGAACACGTTGTTCATGACCGCGTACGCCCGCGAGCGCTCGTCGCGCGGGTAGGGCTGGCGGAACAACGACCGCCACACCGGGCTTCGGCGGATAGTCTGATCCACCCGCTCGAGGAAACTCACCGGGCTCCTCCTGCCACGCCGGGGGTCCCGGCGAGTTGCGCGTCACGATACGACTCCTTATAGAGCCGACCGTCGGTCGAAACCTCCTGGAGTTCGAACCGTTCCATCGTAATGGCGTCGAACGGGCACCGCTTGACGCACAGGGCGCAGCGGATGCAGCGCTCCTCGTCGAGGATCATCGCGCCGCCCTGCTCCCAGCCGTACGCCTCCTCGAGTTCAGGCAGCAGCCCTTCCGACTTGAGCGTGTTGATGTCGACCATGTGGATGACGCCCTCGGGGCAGACATCCGCACAGGCGCCGCACAGGACGCAGCGGAACGGGTCGAACCAGATGTTGTAGTTGCACATCAGGCAGCGCGTCGACTCCGCCACCGCACCGTTGGCATCGAACCCGAGCTCGACCGGGGTGTTGAAGTTGACGATCGGATCGGTCGACGGCATCCGGGCCTGGAGCTGGACCATGGGGATGTGCTGGCGGGGCAGGACGTCGTAGAACTCGGGCATGTCGTGGCGCCACGAGCTCGTGATCTTGACGTTGGCCGCCACGGAGACGTCGGTCCGGCCGGCGAGGTAGCGGTCGATGGCGTAGGCCGCCTTCTTGCCGTGCCCGGCGCTCTCGATGAGCGTCGTCGGCCCGGTCACGAAGTCGCCGCAGGCGAACACGCCCTTGACGTTGGTCGCATAGGTGGCCGGATCGACCTTGACCCGGCCGCGATTGATCTCGAACGTGGCCTCGACCGGCAGGAAGGTGAGGTCCGCGGCCTGCGACACGGCCGGGATGACCGTCTGGGCCTTGACCACGAACTCCGAGCCTTCGATCGGCACCGGCGAGCGGCGACCGGATGCATCGGGCTCGCCCAGGCGGTTGCGGATGAACTTCACACCGACGACCTTGCCGTCCTCGCCCAGGATCTCGATGGGGCTCGCCAGGAACTCCATGCGGACGCCCTCGCGCTCGGTCTCGCCGAGTTCCTCCTCATCTACGACGAGCTCGGAGCGCGTGCGCCGGTAGGCGATCGTCACGTGATCCGCCCCGTGGCGCAGGCTCGTTCGCGAGCAGTCCATGGCGGTGTAGCCGCCGCCGATGACGACGACATCGGTGCCGACTTCGAGCGGCTGGCCGAGGTTCGCCTTCTTCATGAAATCGACGCCGTAGTCGACCCCGTCGAGCTCGGCGCCGGGGATGTCCAGCGCGACCGCGTCCATGGCGCCCGCCGTGATGGCGATCGCGTCGTAGTCCTGCTGGAGCTGCTCGAAGGTGATGTCCTTGCCGATGGTCGTGTCGTACACGAACCGGACGCCCAGGCGCTCGACCAGACGGACGTCCATCTCGATCGCCTCGCGCGGCAGGCGGAAGGCCGGGACACCGATGAGCATCGTGCCGCCGGCGAAGGGCAGGCTGTCGAAGACGGTCACGCCATAGCCCTTGGTCGCGAGCTCGCGCGCGACGGAGATCCCGGCCGGTCCGGCGCCGACGACGGCGACGCGCTCCGCCCGGGGCGTGATCTGGGGCATGACGTCGGGGATGCCGGAGGCCTCGTGCCACTCGACCAGGAAGCGCTTCATGGCCCGGATGGCCAGCGGTCGATCGATGTCGCCGCGGCGGCAGGCGCGCTCACACGGGGCGGAGCAGACATACGAGCACATCGCGGCGACGGGGTTCGGCTCGCGCGACAGGATGTAGCCCTCCTCGAACCGCCCTTCGGCGGCGAGGTTCAGGTAGCCGCGGCAGTTGGTCCCGACCGGACACGCTTCCTGGCACTCGATGTTGCACTGCAACCAGGAGGCGTCGACAGGTTGGACGAGGAATTCCTGGGCGGGATCGATGGCCAAGCGGGAACGTGCCTTTCAGAAGGTGGTCGGGCTCGGGCGCAGACGAAGGTTCGGCGGGGTCCGCCGACGGGCTGGAATCTACCACCCGCGCTTCCGGCCCTGCAAAGCGCACCCATCCACGGCCACCAGCGGTCCGGGTTGACGCTCCCCGATGGCGCAGCTACGCTGGCCGCGGGGATGGAGTTCCCATGTGAGGGATGCAGGACGCGGGAGATGCCGGCCTCGTGACCGTCAGCGAGTTCACGTTCCTCGCCTTGGGCCTGGTCCTTGGCGTGGCCGCTGGCGCTGCCCTCAGCGTGGTCCTCCGAGCCCGACCTCCCGCCGCCCGGGAGGTGCGGGTCACGGTCGCCCAGGACGCGGTCCCTCGACGGGGAGGCTCGACCCTTTCCGACGATGCCTTCGCCCGGGCCGCGGCGGAACCGGCCCGGGGTGGACCGGCGGATCGACGTGAAGTCGATGCGGCGCCACCGCCCGGCGACACGGACCGGCGAACACCTGTTCGGTCGGGGTGGCCCGCGGCCGGTCCCGCGCCGGTCGGCGTGCCGATCAGCCAAGGTGACGATCCGATGTTGGCATCGCTGCGCGTTCGCGCGACGGCCGAGACCACGGCGACGCGGCCGAGGGCCTCGACCGCCATCATGGACGCACCGGCGGACCGGACCGCGGGGCGAGACCAGGGACCCGGCGTCACATCTGGCTCCGGGGCGACATCGCAAGGACCTGACGGGGGTGCCAGCGTGACCGACAGCAGCGGGACGGCGTCGCCGAGCGTCGCCGGCCAGACCATCGACGACAGCGGACCGTGCGCCGAGCAGCGACGGATCTCGGACGAGCGCTGCGAACTCGCCGTGCGGGCGCGCGCCCGGGCGGCCACGGCCGAGGACACGCTTCGCTCGGCCCAGCGCGCCTATGACGACCATGAGGCTCGGGCCGAGGAGGCCGGGCACGCGGCGGACCCACGGGCGGTCCGGGCTGCCAAGGACGCGGCCCAGGCGGCCTTCCGGTCCGGACGCAACGCGGCCCGTACCACGGCAGAGGTGGAGGCCGCCGCCAGCGCTTGGTTGTCCGAGGTGAACCGGATCAACGCCGATGCGCGCGACGCGGCTGCGGTCGCGACCCGCGAGCGCGAGGCCGCGACCGTTCTGGCCCTGGAACTGGAACGCCTGGGCATGGAGTCGGACGCGGCTCGGATCGGGGCCGAGACCGCCGATGCCGCCTGTCTGGCGGCCCGCGAAGCCGTCGCCGACTGCCAGGAACGCGCGTCCGACGAGGCAGCGGCCAGCGATCCGCCCGTCGCACCCGGTGGACCATTCACCGATGAAGCCGTGCCGATGGGCGTCCTGGGTGCCGCCAGCACACCACGGATCTTCCGCCTGTTGCGGGGCGACCGGGCGGCGATGGGCGAGCTCGTCGCGGCGTTGGCCGGTGAGCAGCCTGACGACCGCCGGCGCTGGCAGCTCGCCCTGTCGGACCTGGTGGACGCGATCGTCGCGGACAGCATCGCGGCTTCCGCCCTGGAGTTCCCGACCGACCATCCCTTCTGGGGGCCGTTCACGGTGGCACAGTCACGCGACGTCACCAGCGCCCTGTCGTCGCTGGGCTATCGATTCGACGGCCTCGGCGGCTGGGTCGATGGTCGCTTCCCGTCCCAGCGGGACCTGTCGCTCGCCGTGGGCTATGCCGGCCTGGACCCGATGCGCATCCGCCAGTGGCCGACCGAGGCGACGATGGTCGAGCTGTTCCGTGACGTCGCCGTGGCCGCCGACGAGCATCTCGCGTCCGCCGCGGGGGACCTGACCCTGGGCGAGCTGGTCACGATGCTCGGGCGTCGGGCCGACGGCCTGGCCGAGGTGTGGAACGAGTGGGGCCGCCTGCGACCGCTCCTGCTCGAGGAGCGCTGAGCGGGCCTCGGTCCCGCGCCGCGGTCAGGCGTCGGCGGTCGCCGTCGGCGATCCGTCGCCAACCGGCCCGACCACTTCGTCTGGGTCGTCGTCGATGATCACCAGGCGGAGGGCCTCCGCCGCGTCCACGCCGATCGCGGCCCCTTCCTCCGACGCCCAGGAGCCGATCCGCACGGCAAGTCCCTCCGCGTCGCGGATCTGGCTTCGGTGCTCGGCGAGCGCCGCCAGCTTGCGCTCCAGGGTCGCAGTGATGTCCACCCAGGCGTTCGGATGGTTCGTCCAGAACAGGTACAACCGCCGCACGGCGTGCGCCGCCAGGCCAGCACGACCCAGGGACGGGAAGGCCATGGGATTGCGCGCCGCCGGATAGACGGCATCGATGGCCGCGAGGCCCGCCGCCCGGTGATCGGTGTGGTTGATGCCACCATCGCCATGGAAGAGGGTCTCCGGATCGGTCGCGAGGACGGCGTCAGGCCGGAAGGTCCGGATCTCGCGAACGAGCATCTCGCGCAGGGCCAGGTCGTTGGCCAGGGCGCCGTCGGGCTGGTGGAGGTACGAGACGCCGGCATAGCCGATCACCGTGGCCGCGGCATCCTGTTCCCGCTCGCGGAGCGCGGCCAGCTCGAACGGGTCCTGGTCGGGATCCTCACCCCCCTGGTCGCCGCTCGTGCAGCAGACCAGCCAGCCGATGGAACCCGCGGCGATCCAGCGCGCGGCGGTCCCGGACGGGCCGAACTCTGCGTCGTCAGGATGGGCCGCGATGACCATGAATCGGGTCGGGCGCCAGCGCTCGTCGGCTCCTCGCGGCGTCGGTGGGTCCGCGGTCATCGGATCCTCGCGGCCGAGCGGCAGGATCCGCCGCCGAAGCACGCACGAATGTCTTGCGAGGAGTCCGACCGCGGGGTACGCTTCCGGCCGAGGCTTCGCTCGTCTCCCCCCACG
>JBPPMZ010000113.1:0-27069 GCA_051306295.1 Candidatus Limnocylindrales bacterium | reverse complement strand
CGCGACGTCGTCGTCCGTCGCTTCGGCAAGCACGGGGCAGCGCTCGTCGAGCGCGCGCGGGGCATCGATGCGGATCCGGTCCACGAAGGTGACCCGGCGAAGTCGGTCGGCCATGAGCACACGTTCGACGTGGACACGTCCGACCCCGAGATCATCGAGCGGACGTTGCTGGCCATCGCGGAGGGCGTGTCCGGTCGATTGCGATCCGCCGGCGTCCGCGCATCGACCATCGCCGTCAAGATCCGCGACGCCTCGTTCCGGACCATCACCCGCCAGCGGACCCTGCCCGAACCGACCGACCTGACCGAACCGATCTTCCGGGCGGCGCTCGACCTGGCCCGACCGGAGGTGCGTGGCGCGCGCGTCCGGCTGTTGGGGGTGAGCGCTTCCAACCTCGGCGAGCGCGAGCAACTGGGGATGTTCGCCACGGAGGATCCGAAGCGTCGGGCCGCGATCGAGGCCGCCGATGCCCTGCGACGCCGCTACGGGGCGGACGCCGTGACCCGTGGTCGGCTGGTCGGCAGCGGGCTGCCGGCGCCGTTCGAGCGCGATCCTCGCAATCCGCTGGACCGACGGGCACGAGGCGTGCCGGTGGATCCCGCGGCTGAGGCGCAGGCGGCGGCCGAGGCAGCCGCGGCGGCCGCGAACGGGCGTGACAGCCTAGGTGACACAGACCTTGACGACAGTCCGTCCGACGACGCTTGACATCGAACGCCTGTTCGGTCTACGGTGGCGGCGTCATCGAACAGATGTTCTGTCGGACGAGTGCCCCGGACGACGAGACCCAGCCAACGACACACCGCGCGACCCTCTCGGGGGACGCCGGGTCCGCCCCCGGAAAGGAGCCATCTCGCATGGCATTCATCCGCGTCGAGCCGGTCCAGGTCCACGTCCGGACCGATTGGATCAGCGGTCGCCCCCGTGAGATCACCTGGGGCGAGGAACGACTTCCGATCACCCACCTGACCGCTGTCCGCGAGGAAGCGGCCGCCTATCCGGTCATCACCGGGCCGCGCACCCTGTTCGAGGTGGAGACGCCGAATGCCCGGCTGTCGCTGACCTACCAGCACCGCTCCCGTCGCTGGACCGTCACCGGCCTCGACGAGGACCATCGCGCCGCCTGAACCATCGCCGGCCGACGACGGACCCTCCCCTCGTCGTCGGCTCCTGTCGGGTCGCGGGGCGGGCGCGCCGGTACCGCGCCCGCCCCGTTCCGACGTCGCCGTACCACACGGTGGTCAGTTCGGTCCCGGGGGTCGCGGCCGGACCCTACAATCGCCGAGTGACCGAGCCCGACCCGTCCGCGACCCCGTTCCGCGATCTGACCCTCGACGCCTTCACATCCACCCTGGCCTCGAGTGAACCCGTGCCGGGTGGGGGAAGCGCGTCGGCAGTGGCTGCGGCGCTGGGTGCGAGCCTGGTGACGATGGTCGCCCGCCTCTCGACCGGTCGCCAGAAGTACGCCGAGCACGAGCCCCTGCTCGCCTGGGCGATCCAGAACGGGGAACGCCTGCGCATCCGGTTCCTGGCCCTCGCCGATGAGGACGCGGCAGCGTACGCGGGCTTCGCGGCGGCGATGAAGTTGCCCCGCGAGTCGGACGCGCAGGTCACGGCCCGCAAGGCGGCGCTGAGCCAGGCGGCGCGTCACGCGGCGGAGGTCCCGATGGCCTGCGTAGAGGCCTGCTTCGAGCTCGTCGGTGCGGCGGAGGCGCTGGCCGGCCGGAGCAACGCGAATGCCTCGAGCGACCTGAACGTCGTCGCCCTCCTCGGGGAAGCCGCGGCCCGGGGCGCGGCCGCCAACGTCCTGATCAACCTCCCGTCCGTCGATGACCTGAACTTTCAGGACGCGATGACCATTCGGGTCGGGACCCTCATCGACGACATCGCGAGGCTGGCCAGCGATACCCACGAGACGGTCGGCAGCGGCGAGCGGCGCGAGCCGGTGCAGCCCTCCGAGTCGGCGTGACGGTGGCGGACCCCGATATCGGTCGACTCCTGGAAGGCGGGCCGATCGCCGCCGAGATCCGCGCGGCGGTCGCGGAGGACGTCGCGTCGTTCACGGCCAGCCAGGGGCGCCCGCCGGGCCTGGCCGTCGTGATCATCGGGCGCGATGCGCCGTCCGCGGTCTACCTCGAACAGATCCTGCGCGGCTGCGCGAAGGTCGGCATCGCCGCCCGCTTCGCCGAACTTGAGGGCGAGGCCACGGAGGCGTCGATCGTCGCCCGGATCCGGGAGCTGAACGCCGACCCCGAGGTCGATGGCGTCATCGTCCAGATGCCGCTCCCGCGGAACATCCGCCTGCGCTCCATCGTGGATGCCATCGACCCTGCCAAGGATATCGACGGCATCCACCCGCTCAACGCGGGGCTGCTGCGCCTGGGGTATGACGGCTTCCTGCCGGCCACTGCCCACGCAGCGGTGGAGATCCTGCGTCGATCGGCGATCGAGATCGAGGGCAAGGACGCGGTCGTCATCGGACGGTCGGCGGTCGTGGGGATGCCGGCCGCACTCCTGCTCGTCAAGGAGGACGCCACCGTCACGGTCTGCCACTCGCGCACGATCGACCTCGCGGCGCACGTCCGTCGGGCGGACATCGTCGTCGTGGCCGCCGGGCATCCGGGGCTCATCACGGGTGCGATGCTCAGGCCCGGCGCCGCCGTCGTGGACGTCGGGATCAACATGGTCGAGGGTCGGCTCGTTGGCGACGTGGAGTTCGCGTCCGCGCGCGAGGTGGCCTCCGCGATCACGCCTGTCCCCGGTGGCGTGGGCCCCCTGACCAACGCCCTGCTGCTCACCCATCTCATCCGTGCCGCGGAACACCAGGCGGCTCACCGCGCGTCGCTTCCGCACCCGCCCATGAACTAGGAGCCCTCCCAGCCCGACACGGCGCCAGCCACAGGAGTGCGATGAGCTTCCCGTCCGATCTCGACATCGCGCGATCCGTCACCCCGCGTCCCATCGTCGACATCGCCGGCGAACTCGGCCTGCGCGGCGACGAACTCGAGCTCTACGGTCCGACGAAGGCGAAGGTGACCCTCGCCGCGATCGAGCGCCTGGAGGCCGAGCGACCGCGCGGCAAGTACGTGGTCGTCACCGCGATCACACCCACGCCCCTCGGCGAGGGCAAGTCGACGACGACCGTGGGTCTGGCCCAGGGGCTCAACAGGATCGGCAAGCGGGCCTCGGTCAACATCCGCCAGCCATCGCTGGGTCCGGTGTTCGGGATCAAGGGCGGTGCCGCGGGCGGCGGCTACAGCCAGGTCATCCCGATGGAAGACTTCAACCTGCACCTGACCGGCGACGTCCATGCCATCGGCGCGGCCCACAACCTGGCCGGCGCGTTCATCGACAACAGCCTCCATCACAAGAACCCGCTCGGCATCGACCCGCATGGGATCCTGTGGCCGCGCGTGGTGGACATCAGCGACCGTGCCCTGCGCCACGTGGTCATCGGCCTGGGCGGGCGCGAGGACGGGGTCCCCCGCGAGACCGAGTTCGTCATCACGGTCGGCTCCGAGGTCATGGCCGTCCTCGCCTTGGCGACCGACCTGTTCGACCTGCGAGCGCGCCTGGGGCGGATCGTCCTCGCGACGCGGGGTGACGGGACCCCGGTCACCGCCGAGGACCTGAGCGTGGCCGGCGCGATGACGGTCCTGCTCCGTGATGCCATCAAGCCCAACCTGCTCCAGACCCTGGAGGGCGGGCCGGCGTTCGTGCATGCCGGGCCGTTCGCCAACATCGCCCACGGCAACAACTCGATCATCGCCGACCGGCTGGCTCTCGTGACCAATGACATCGTGTGCACGGAGGCGGGCTTCGGGGCCGACATGGGCGCCGAGAAGTTCTTCGATATCAAGTGCCGGGCGTCGGGGCTAAAGCCGGATGCGGCCGTGGTGGTGGCCACGGTCCGGGCGCTCAAGATGCACGGCGGCGTCGGCAAGATCGTGGCCGGCAAGCCACTCGATGCTGCGTTGCTCCAGGAGAACGTGGAGGCCGTGCGGACGGGCGCCGGGAACCTGGCCAAGCAGATCGAGAACGTCACCCAGTTCGGGATCCCAGCGGTCGTCGCCATCAACTCCTTCCCGACCGACACGCCGGCCGAAGTCGAGGCCATCCGCGAGGTCGCGCTGGCGGCCGGCGCGCGCGATGCGGTGGTCGCCACGCACTTCACGGACGGCGGCGCGGGAGCGACGGCGCTGGCGGAGGCGGTCTGGGCCGCGTCCGAGGACCCGTCGCGCGACTTCCGGTTCCTCTACCCGGACGAGGCACCGTTGGGCGAGAAGATCCTGACCATCGTGACCAAGGTCTACGGCGGGGCCGGCATCGAGCTCGCGCCGGCCGCGAAGAAGCAGCTCAAGCAATACGAGGACCTGGGCTACGGCCACCTGCCCGTGTGCATGGCCAAGACGCAGTACTCGCTCAGCCACGACGCGGCGCTCAAGGGCCGTCCGTCCGGGTTCACGGTGCCGATCCGCGAGATCCGCCTGTCGGCGGGGGCCGGGTTCATCACGCCGATCTGCGGCGACATGCGCACGATGCCGGGCCTGCCCTCCAAGCCGGGCGGCCAGAACATCGACATCGACGCGGACGGGAACGTCGTCGGGCTGTTCTAAGGGGAGGGGCGGAGTGGGCCGGGCGGCTGGCGCGGCCGGCCGGGGCGCGGCTCGACGCAGGCCCGTGATCACTGACAGATGCGCGCCTGGTGGGCGTTCGTCGGGCGCGTCGTTGACACGTGCCCATAGCCAGGGCAGATGGCCGCAACGACGCGCGCGGTCCTGACAGATACCCACCCGCGGAGCCTCTGGCGAAACCGCGGGGTACGGCCGGTGACGAGCGCCCGCCCGGTGGGAATCTGACAGATCTGAGACCCCGACCCGGCCCACGCGGTACTGCCAGTACCGCATGTGGCACGAGTCCCTGAGTGGACCGCTGCAGGATTGACGGGTTCGTGTCGTTTTCTGCACTGGACCACGCACGTTCGTCGCAGATCCGGTACTGGGCGGGACACCCGCCCCCGAATCTGAACGCCCGGCACGGGCCGGGCGTTCAGAAGGTGCGGCGGTCGACGGGAAGGAGGCCATCGACCGCTGTAGGAGGGATCACTCGGTGACGGTCAGGGTCCCCTTGATGCCCAGGCTCTCGTGCCCGGCGAGGGAGCAGAACAGGACGTAGGTGCCGGCCGGCAGGTCGACGGTCAGCGTCTCGGCCTCGCCTTCGCGCAGGTCGGCGGTCGTGCCCAGAACCTTCCCGGCATCGTCGCGGATGGCGACGTTGTGGACGGTGAGTCCCGCGTTCGTCACGGCCAGCGAGACCGGTCCGGCGACCGCGACATCGAGCGGATCGAGCGTGAAGTCGTTGACGGTGATCGCGGTGCCTTCGGCGGCCGCGCTCGGGGCACTGGACGAAGCCATCGACTCGTTCGGAGTGGTGCTCGCAGACCCGGAGGTCGGCGCGGCGGTCGTCCCGGACCCGCCGCAGGCTCCGAGAGCCAGGGCGAGCAGCAGGAAGAATGCGGCGAATGCGGTCTTCATGGGTGGTGCGTCCTCGGGAAGGGAGTGACGGGTGAGCGGATACCCACTCACCCGTCGAAGGATCAGATCGGCGAGCCGATCAGTTGGCGAACTTCTCGGGCAGCTTGGCGACGATGGCGGCCGCAAGGGGGTCACCGATCATCTGCATGTGCTGGCCGGCGGTCCGGTCGGCGGCGGAAGCGGCGGTCCAGTCCTGCGTGGCCTGGGCGTCGACGATCGCCTTGGTGGTCAGGACGTGGTCCGTGATCAGGCTGACCAGGGCGTCCTTGGGAAGGTCGGTGGCGCCGGCAAGGAAGTCGGCGAAGGCCGGGACGTAGACCGTGGTCAGGTCCTGGACAGCCTTGTCCTGCATGGCCATGTCCTTGGTTGCGACACCGGTCGTGTAGTCGACGAAGAAGCCGTTGTGGGCGCTCCAGATCTGGTTGAACTGGTCCTTCGCCTCGTCACCGTAGAGCGAGCCGATCGCGGCGCCGAGATCGGTGCCGTTCGTGTTCAGCGCGCCGCCGGCGGCGGCAAACTCATCCGCACGGCCGCCCAGGGCGGAGCCGGTCGCGAAGGAGGCGAGGTACAGGTGCTCCTGGAGGAGCTGGTTGAGCGCGACGCGGAGGCCGGCGCCGGCGCCGTTCGGGTCGCCTTCGATGGTGGCCGCGTTCTGGCCGACGATGGCGGTCGCAAGCGCGTCGCCGATCATCTGCATGTGGGCATAGGCGGTCCGGATGGCCGCATAGGCAGCCGCGTCATCCTTGGCAGCCTGGGCATCGACGATGGCCTTGGTCTGCAGGACGTGGTCGGTGATCAGCCCGGTGACGGCATCGAGGGGCAGGCCCGTGGCACCGGCGATCAGGGCGGAGAAGTCCGGGACGTAGACCGTGGTCAGATCCTGGACGGCCTTGTCGGCCATGGCCTGGTCCTTGGTTGCGACACCTGTCGTGTAGTCGACGAAGAAGCCGTTGTGGGCGCTCCAGATCTTGTTGAACGCGTCCTTGGCCTCGGCACCGTAGACGGAGCCGATCATGTCGCCGAGGTCAGTGCCGTTGGTGTTGAGCAGACCGCCGTATGCGGCGAATTCGTCGGCTCGGCCGCCCAGGGCGGCGCCGGTCGCCTTGGCGGCGAAGATGAGGTGTTCGCTGAGCTTGAGGTTCAGCGCCGTGCGCAGGTCGGCGGCGGCCGAGTCGGTCATCGCGCCCATCGAGGGAGCGGGCGACATCGGAGCCATCGAGGGATCCATCGACGGGGCCATGGACTCCACAGGGGCCGTCGTCGGTGCGGTCGAAGGGGCGGTGGTCGCACCCCCGCCGCTACAGGCGGTGAAGGCGACCGCGGCGGCCGCGGTCAAGAGGATGGGTCGGAACTTCACGGGTCGGTTCTCCTGGTGTTTAGGTGGACGGCTCGGGACCGCCGATATGCGGCTGGCCAAGGGGTGCCAGCGCGGCAGTCGACCGGGTATACGGGCCGGCGGCCCAGACGGATGACCAGGAGGGGTTGCAGTTCCGCAACGGCCGGTGCCGGCGAGCCTCCGTCCGCGGACGGGGCGAGGGAGATCAGGCGGCCGTAACGCCGCTCGTGGCGAGGACGAAGCAGAACGCGACGATGAGGCCGAGCACGACACCAAGGACGCCGGCGGCCCACGCGGTCACGTCCACCGGTCCCAGCGCCTCACCATCGTCATGGGCGTGGTCGTCGTGCCCGTGATCGTCACCGTGATCGTCGGTGGCGTGATGGGCGACCGCGCCGGCATGGCCGGGAGCGTCATCGTCGTGCCGGTCTGGCGTCGTGGTCATCGCTGCGGGTCAAACCTCCGGCCGCATTGTGGCAGAGCCGACGCGGCGCTGCGCCCATAGACTCGGCGGTGATGACGAGCCCACGACCGACAGCGACCAACGCCGATGGCTCGCTCGTGGCCAGCCTGCGCGGGCTGGAACGTGACGCGCGGCTGCTCTTCGCGCTGCGCACCCTGCGCCTGTTCGCGTACGGCTTCCTGGCCGTCATCCTCGTCCTGTATCTCGCTGAGTCCGGACTGGATCCGCTGGGGATCGGGCTCGTCCTGACCCTGACCCTGGTCGGTGACACGGTCGTGTCGCTGTGGCTGACGACGCATGCTGATCGCGTCGGCCGGCGGCGTGTGCTCGTCCTGGGCAGCGCGCTGATGGTCCTCGCGGGTGCCGTCTTCGCGGCGACAGACCTGCTGCCGGTGCTCATCGTGGCCGGCATCGTCGGCGTCATCTCGCCGACCGGCAACGAGGTCGGGCCGTTCCTGGCAGTCGAGCAGGCGGCGCTCACCCAGATCGTGCCCGACCGGCGGCGGACCGCCACCTTCGCCTGGTACAACCTCGTGGGCTATGTCGCGACCGCCACCGGGGCGCTCATCGCCGGCCTGCTCAGCCAGGTGCTCATCGACGGCGGGGCTGTCCGGCTGGAGGCGTATCGCGCGGTCGTCATCGGGTACGCGCTCGTCGGTGTCCTCATGGCGGCGGTCGCGTGGCAACTGCGCCCCTCGATCGAGGTCCCTCCGGTCACGTCCGGCGCGGTGACCGACGACGGCGTGCGACGCCGCCTGGGTCTGGGTCGATCGCGCGGCGTGGTCCTGCGCCTGTCCGCCCTGTTCTCGATCGATGCGTTCGCTGGCGGGTTCATCCCGCAGAGCCTCATGGCCTTCTGGTTCCACGAGCGATTTGGGGTGGAGCCGGCGGTCCTTGGCGCGATCTTCTTCGGGGCGAACCTGCTGGCCGCGGTGTCATCGCTCAGCGCCGCCCGGATCGCGGCGCGCATCGGGCTCATCGAGACGATGGTCTTCACCCACCTGCCGTCGAACGTGCTGCTCCTGCTCGTGCCCCTCATGCCGACCCTGCCGCTGGCCGTCGCCGTCCTGCTGCTGCGCTTCACCCTGAGCCAGATGGACGTGCCGACCCGCCAGTCCTACGTGATGGCTGTCGTGGATCCGGACGAGCGCTCGGCCGCGGCGGGGGTCACGGGTATCGCCCGGACCGTCGGGGCGTCCGTTTCGCCATCGATCTCGAGCGTGCTGGTCGCCAACGCGTCCCTGGCCGCCATCCCGTTCTTCCTGGCGGGTGGTCTCAAGATCGCTTACGACCTATTGCTGTATCGGGACTTCCGGTCGCATCGGCCGCCTGAGGAGCGCTGAACCGGCGTTGGTCAGGCGCGTCCGGCGGTCCGTCGCGGCTTGATGATCCGGAACCAGATCCACAGCAGCGCGACCACGCCGAGGGCGCCGATGACCGCGTATTCGAACTGCTTGAGCACGCCGCCGACCGTCTCCCAGTTCGCGCCGAGCTGGACGCCGGCAAAGACGAGCAGGGCCGTCCACGGCGCCGAACCCAGGAACGTGAAGATCGTGAAGCGCAGGAGTGGCATGTGGCCGACACCGGCCGCGAAGGACACCAGCGAGCGGATGACCGGGATCATCCGGCCGAAGAAGCTCGCGGCCTCGCCGTGCTTCTGGAAGAACCCGTCCGCCTTGTCGAGGTCCGCCGCGGTGATGCCGAGATAGCGCCCCCAGCGCTCCAGGATGGGCCGACCGCCCCACGCCCCGATGCCGTAGGCGATGAGCGCGCCGACCGTCGCCCCGCAGGTCCCGGCGATGACGGTCTGCCAGTACGACCAGGGCTGGCCGGTCAGCGGTTCGACCGCGGTGGCCTCGCCGACCAGGAAGCCAGCGAACGGCAGGACGAGCTCCGACGGGATCGGGATGATGACGCTCTCGATGGCCACCCAGAGCGCCACGCCCAGATAGCCGACCGCGTCGTAGATCTGGGTCACGAGGTCGCGGACCGGCCCGTTCAGGAAGTCGAACACGGCCGGGAGCATAGCCGACTATCCTCGGAGCCGTGACCGCCCCGAACGTCCCGCACTTCGCCCCGGACCCTCACCCGCGCGCGACCGGTGACGACACGCCGGTGGTGCTGACCGGTGCGGACCTCACGATCGCCGACATCGAGGCGGTCGCCCGCGGCGGCATCACGGCCCAGCTCGACGTCCATGCCCGCGAGCGCATGCAGGAGGCCCGCGACGTCATCGCCGCCCTCGTGTCGGATGGCGCCGTGGTCTATGGCGTGACGACGGGCTTCGGCGACCTCGCCTCGACGGTCATCCCACCCGATCAGGCGGCGCAGCTCCAGGAGAACCTCCTGATGAGCCATGCCGCGGGCGTCGGCCCGGCCTTCGACGAGGAGGTGGTCCGGGCGATGCTCCTGCTGCGGGCCAACACCCTGGCCCTGGGCCACAGCGGCTGCCGCCCGCTCATCGTGGAGCGCTTGCTCGACTTCCTGCGCCTGGGCGTCCACCCGGTCGTGCCCGAGCAGGGAAGCGTCGGTGCGTCGGGCGATCTGGCCCCGCTCGCCCACCTCGCCCTGCCGCTCATCGGGCGCGGGCGCGCGGCCTTCGGCGGGCGGATCGTGTCGGGCGCCGATGCGCTCCGGGCCGTGGGCCTGGAGCCGCTCACCCTGCAGGCCAAGGAGGGGCTGGCGCTCCTCAACGGGACGCAGATGATGGGCGCGATCGGCGCCCTGCTCCTGGCCGATGCCGACCGCCTGGCGCGGACGGCGAGCGTGGCCGCCGCGATGTCGGTCGAGGCGCTGCTGGGCACGGACGTGGCGTTCGCCGCGGCCTACCAACTGGCCCGCCCGCACCCGGGCCAGATCGCGGTCGCGGCGGAACTGCGCCATCTGCTGCGCGACAGCGGGCTGCAGGCCTCACATCACAGGCATGCCCACAAGGTCCAGGACCCGTACTCGTTGCGCTGCGTGCCCCAGGTCCACGGCGCCGTCCGCGACACCCTGGACCACCTCCGCCGCGTCCTGGATATCGAGCTGAACTCGGCGACCGACAACCCGCTCGTCTTCCCGGGCGGCGGGGTGGCCGCGGAGGACACCATCGCGACGGGGGGCGGCCGGGTCATCAGCGGCGGCAACTTCCACGGGGAGCCGATCGCGCTGGCCCTCGATTTCGCCAAGATCGCCCTGGCCGAGCTCGGCTCGATCAGCGAGCGGCGCACGGCCCTGCTCGTGGATTCGAGGCTCAACGGTGGGCTGGCGCCGTTCCTGTCGCCGTCACCGGGGGTCGAATCCGGGATGATGATCTACCAGTACACCGCGGCGGCGCTGGTGTCGGAACACAAGGTCCTGGCGCACCCGGCATCGGTCGACTCGATCCCGACCTCCGCCAACCAGGAGGACCACGTGTCGATGGGCTCCATCGCCGCGCGGCACGCTCGCGCCGTCCTCCAGGGCGTCGAGCGCATCCTGGCCATCGAGCTCGTCGTCGCCGCGCAGGCGCTGGACCTGCGGCTGGCCGCGATGGGTAGGGACGCGGCGGACGGCGCGGACGGCGCGGCTCCCGTGCCCGGGTCGGGGGTCGCGGAGGCCCATCGCCGGATGCGTACCCGCATCCCGCACCTGGACCGGGATCGGGAGCCCGGGCCGGACCTCGCGGCCGCCGTGGAGATGGTCCACGCCGGCGCGTTCGCGGACCTCGCGACGACCTAGCCTCGGCGGAAGACGCCGCGCCGTCGCTCGCGAGGGGTGGATTCCGCACCGCGATCCTGGCGGAACCCGACCCGGCGCAGCGTCGCCGCGATCTCGTCGAGATACGGCCGGCCCTCGCGCCGCTCCGAGAGCCATTCGAGGTAGCCGGGATCGACGCGTGCGATCTCCCCGATCGACCAGCCCACGTGGCGCCCGAACCCCAGCACGCTGCCTGATGGCCGGCCCGGGGACGGTCCCGCTCCACCGGTGCCGTCCCGCTCCGGCCTTGACCGACGGCCGAGCGGAGCGGCCGTGTCGGTGGTGTACGTCGTCGACGACGTCGGGCGCGCCTCGCCGGGAAACACGCCATGTTCGTCGCGGTCGTCGCGGCCTGGCGTCGCCTGCCAGTGATCGAGGCCATCGAACGCGATCCGCCGGGCGGACGTCCGGATGGCGTCGAACGCGGCGTTGATGCGCATCATCCGGGCCGTGGCCCCCTCGCCCGCGATGTCGGGATGGAACTGGCGCGCCAACGCCCGGTGGGCGGCGACGATGGTGGCGTCGCTCGAGCCGCGTGCCACCCCGAGGATCGCGTAGGGGTCATCGTTGGTGCGCAGGTCCGTCACCCCGGCACTGTACCAACCAACGCGCCGCTCGGCGTCCCAGCCCGGGGTCCTAGACTCCCATGGATGGACGCGCCCGACCGTATCGACATCCTGGACGTGACCGACGAAGCGGCGTTCGGGCGGATCCCGCCCTGCGCCGACCCGGGTTTCGAGCACCGCTCGTGCGACTACTGGGAAGACGCGGATCGCGGCTCGAAGGCGGCTCGGCTGGATTGGCTCCAGCCCGGACCCGCGGTGGCGCCGACGAGCGCCCCTCGCCCAGCCGCCGCGAACCCCTTCCTGGCCGATCTCGAGGAACGCGTCAGCAACCCGTTCGCGCCGCCGGGAACATCGGGTCCGGCAAGCAACCCGTTCCTCCTGGACGACCCGTCGACCGGGTCGGACAACCCGTTCGCCCCGCCCCGCGCCCCCAGGCCGTCCATCCCGGACAGCGCACCACGCAAGCTGAGGTTGCTCGGCCGGGGCCTCGGCATCGTGGGGAGCTACGCCAAGGTGCTGCTGCTCGATGACCAGGCGGCGGTGTACTGCCAGTTCGGCCCGCTGACTGCGTATCCACGGGCGCAGCGGACCCGCGACCTGTACCCGGCCCTGCCCCAGATGCCCCTGCCCGCCGTCATCACCTGTATCGCCACGACGCCAGCCGCACGAGGACGCGGCCTGGCCCACGATCTCGTCGAGGCGGTCTGCGACGACCTGGCCGGCCGGGGCTTCGCCGCGGTCGAGGTGTACCCATCGATCGGCGCCGCTGCGGATACCACGAGTGCCGCGACGCCGGCCTTCTGGGAAGCCAGCGGGTTCGTCGTGGCCGCTCCAGACGAGCGCTTCCCGGTCCTGCGCCGCGAGTTGACGTGAGGCTCGTCGCCGGGCTGTGGATCATCGTGCTCGTCGCCGGCTGCGGACCGACGACACCCACGACATCGCCCCTGCCGAGCGCTGCGTCGGCCGCCCCGTCGGCCTCCGCCTCGCGGGCGACCGTGCCAGCCACCGCCACGTCGGCCACGACCCCACCGACATCCGTCCGCGTCGATGCGGCGTTGCTCGAGCGATTGCCGGCGCAGATCGACGGTGTCAGCCTGCAGGCCGATGCCGAGACCGCTGTCGAGGTCGCCGACGACGCGGCGCTCCAGGCGCAGGTCGATGCCATCGCCATCGCCATCTACGTCGCGCCAGAGGTCAGCGGGTCGACCGGCGAATACGCCGTCGCGACGGTGGTCCACCTCCGGCCCGGCATCTTCAGCGACACGTTCTATCGGGATTGGCGGGACACCTTCGATGCAGGGGTGTGCGAGCAGGCCGGTGGCGTCAGCACGCGCGCCGAGACCACCATCGACGAGCGGCGCGTGTTCATCGGCACCTGCGCGGGCGGCATCCGGACATACCACGTCCACCTCGAGAACGACGATGTGCTCGTGTCCATCCAGGGGATCGGGGAGCGACGCCTCGGCGAGCGCATCATCGGGGGCCTGACGGAGTAGCCTTCGCGCCATGTCCGGAGCCGGTCCTCGTCCCGTTCGTGCGCCGCGCGGTCCCGAGCTGACCTGTCGCGGCTGGGCCCAGGAAGCGGCCCTGCGGATGCTCATGAACAACCTGGACCCCGAGGTCGCGGAGGACCCGGATCACCTCGTCGTCTACGGCGGGACCGGCCGGGCCGCCCGCAGCTGGGACGCGTTCGACGCCATCGTCCGTGAACTCCGGGTCCTGGCCGACGACGAGACGCTGCTCGTCCAGAGCGGCAAGCCGGTCGGCGTCCTGCGCACCCACGAGTGGGCGCCGCGAGTGCTCATCGCCAACTCGAACCTCGTCGGCAAGTGGGCGACCTGGGAGCACTTCCGCGAGCTCGAGCGGGCCGGGCTGATGATGTACGGCCAGATGACCGCGGGCTCGTGGATCTACATCGGGACGCAGGGCATCCTGCAGGGCACGTACGAGACCTTCGCCGAGGCGGCCCGTCAGCACTTCGGCGGGACGCTGCGCGGGACCGTGACCCTGACCGCCGGCCTGGGCGGGATGGGTGGCGCCCAGCCCCTGGCCGTGACGATGAACGAGGGCGTCTGCCTGGCCATCGAGGTCGATGAAGCTCGTGCCCGACGACGCCTGGAGATGCGCTACGTGGACCGGCTGACCCACGACCCGGCGGAGGCGCTCGCCTGGGCGCGCTCGAGCGCGACCGCAGGTGAGGCCGTGTCGATCGCGCTGGTCGGCAACGCCGCGGAGATCGAGCCCGCGTGGGCGGCGGCAGGCGAGAGATTCGACCTCGTCACCGACCAGACCTCGGCCCACGACGCCCTGGGCGGATACGTGCCTGCCGAGATGTCGCTTGCGGACGCCGTGCTGCTGCGCACGACCCAGCCGGATGTGTACGAGCGCCGGTCCCGCGCGGCCATGGCCGCCCACGTGCGGGCGATGCTCGACTTCCAGGCTGCCGGCGCGATCGTCTTCGACTACGGCAACAACCTGCGAGCCCAGGCCGAGGAAGCCGGCGTGGAGGACGCGTTCGCCTACCCGGGCTTCGTGCCGGCCTTCATCCGGCCCCAGTTCTGCGAGGGTCGCGGCCCGTTCCGCTGGGTCGCCCTGTCCGGTGATCCGGCTGACATCGCCCGCACCGACGAGGCGATCCTGGACCTCTTCCCCGAGGATTTCGGACTGCGTCGGTGGATCGCGATGGCCCAGGAGCGCGTCCCTTTCCAGGGTCTGCCGGCGCGCATCTGCTGGCTGGGCTACGGGGAGCGGGCGCGAGCCGGGGTCGCGTTCAACGAGCTGGTCAGGACCGGGCAGGTGAGCGCTCCGATCGTCATCGGCCGCGACCACCTGGATTCGGGCTCGGTGGCATCGCCCAATCGCGAGACCGAGGCGATGCGCGACGGGTCAGACGCGGTCGCCGACTGGCCGCTGCTCAACGCCCTCGTGAACACCGCGGCTGGGGCGTCGTGGGTCTCGATCCATCACGGCGGCGGGGTCGGGATCGGGTATTCCCAGCACGCGGGCATGGTCGTCGTGGCGGATGGCACAGCCCTGGCGGCGCAGCGCCTGGAGCGCGTCCTGACCACGGATCCAGCGATGGGCGTGCTCCGCCACGTGGACGCGGGATACGACCGGGCGATCGATGTCGCCCGCGAGCGCGGTGTCCACGTCCCGATGCTCGACGAGGGTTGACGGCCCGTTCATCCGGTGCCAATACGCACCGTCGATGGTGTGGTCCTGACCGGTTGGTATGGGTCCAGGGTGGTCCGCCGACTACCATGGCCTGACTGAAGCGGCACTGCTTCGACGAGGAGGTCCGTCCGTCGTGTCCCTGACCCGCCGTGCCCTCGCACGCCCCCTGACCACGGCCCTGATCGTCGCCCTGGCGATCGCCATCCTGCCGGCGTCCGCCGGAAGATCCCAGGCGTACAGCCCGGCGCCGACCACGGTCTGGATCAACGAGATCCACTACGACAATACCGGCACGGATGCCGGCGAAGCGGTCGAGGTGGCCGGTCCGGCCGGCACGGACCTCACCGGCTGGACCGTCGTCCTGTACAACGGTTCCGGCGGGGCTGCGTACGACACGGACGCGCTGTCGGGCACCATCGTGGACCAGCAGAACGGCTTCGGCACGGTCACCGTGACCTACCCCTCGAACGGTCTTCAGAATGGCGCACCGGACGGCATCGCCCTGGTCAACGGGACCACCGTCGTGCAATTCCTCAGCTACGAGGGCTCGTTCGCCGCCACGGGTGGACCTGCACTCGGACTGACCAGCACCGACATCGGCGTCTCCCAGTCCGGCTCAGGCGCCGTCGGGAACTCGCTTCGACTGACCGGGACCGGGTCCACCTACGAGGACTTCATCTGGGCCGACGAGGCCGTCAACACGTTCGGAGCGCCCAACGCCGGCCAGACGTTCACGGGGCCGGACTCCGCCCCGACGGTGGCCTCGAGCGTGCCGGCCAACGCGGCGACCGGCATCGCTGTCGATTCGAACATCTCGGTCACGTTCTCCGAGGCGGTCAACGTCACGGATCCCTGGTTCGACATCACCTGCACCAGCTCGGGAGTCCACTCCGCGACCGTCACCGGCGGCCCGACCACGTTCACCCTGGATCCCACCGCGGACTTCGCGAACAGCGAGTCTTGCACGGTGACCGTGGAAGCGGACGCCGTCGCCGACCAGGATGCCAACGACCCGCCAAACCTCATGGCCGCCGATGGCCAGTTCACCTTCGGCACCGTCGCCGCTGATCCCTGTGCCGGGTCCTATATGACCATCCCGCAGATCCAGGGCGCCGGTACGAGCTCGCCGCTCCAGGGCACCGGACGGACGACCGAAGGGGTGGTGACCGCGCTGTTCCCGAATCTCCGTGGGTTCACGCTCCTCGACACGGCCGGAGACGCTGACGCGACGACCTCCGACGGCATCTTCGTCTTCCGCGGCCCGGCCTACGGGACGAGCACCCCGGCGGTCGGCGACAGCCTTCGCCTGACGGGGCGTGTCACAGAGTTCCAGAACCAGACGGAACTGGACAACCTCGTCCAGATCATCAGCTGTGGGACGGCCACGGTGCCGGACCCCACGCCGATCACCCTGCCCGAGACGGTCAACGACGACCTCGAGCGTTACGAGGGCATGGTCGTGTCCATCGCCCAGACCCTGACCGCCCAGCAGAACTTCTTCCAGGGCCGGTTCGGTCAGGTCACGCTCGCTTCTGGCGGACGCCTCGACACGCCTACCGACCAGTTCCCGGCGGCCAGTGCTGCTCGCGTCGCACTCGCGGACGAGAATCAGCGACGACTCATCGTCCTCGACGATGCCAACAGCAACCAGAACCCCAACCCCATCCCCTACATCGGCGAGGACGACACCCTGCGCGCCGGCGATACGACGGCGGGGATCACCGGCCTCCTTGACGAGGGCGCGATCAACTCGAATACGGCGATCCGCGATTACCGGATCCAGCCGACCCAGCCCGTGATCTTCACTCGCGTCAACGAGCGGACCGCCGCCCCGGAGGCCGTCGGCGGCTGGTTGCAGGTGGCCAGCTTCAATGTCCTCAACTACTTCAACGGCGACGGCCTGGGTGGTGGTTTCCCGACCGAGCGGGGTGCCGACACGCCGCTCGAGTTCCAGCGACAGCGAGACAAGATCATCGCCGCCATCGTCGCGCTGGACGCGGATGTGGTCGGTCTCATGGAGATCGAGAACGACGGGTCCGGTCCGGAGAGCGCGATCGCCGACCTCGTCAACGGCCTGAATGACGCGACCGCGCCCGGCACCTATGCCCTGATCGCGGACCCCGCCACGGGCGTGGCGAAGCCGGATGAGCCGATCAAGACCGCGCTCATCTATCGACCCGCGGTCGTCACTCCGATCGGCGCATCGCGGAGCGACACCGACCCGAGTTTCGAGCGCTACCCCGTGGCCCAGACATTCCGCCTGAACGCCAACGGCGAGGTCGCCACGGTGCTCGTCAATCACTTCAAGTCGAAGGGGTGCGCCGACGCCACCGGGCTCGACCTGGACCAGGGCGACGGCCAGAGTTGCTACAACGCGACGCGCGTCGCGGAAGCCGGCGCCCTGCTCGCGTTCATCGACACCCTCCAGACGGACACCGCCGACGAGGACGTGTTCGTCATCGGTGACTTGAACTCGTACGCCCGGGAGGACCCGATCCTGGTCTTGCTGGATGGTGGATTGGTCGATCTCTTGGCCATCCATGAGGACAACGCCTACTCCTATGTGTTCGATGGACAGTCCGGGGTCCTGGACCACGCCCTGGCGACTCCCAGCCTGGTCGCCGAGGTGACCGGCGCCGATGTCTGGCACATCAACGCCGACGAGCCATCGGTCATCGACTACAACACCGAGTTCAAGCCCCAGGATCTCTACCAGGCGGACCTGTATCGCGCCTCGGACCACGATCCGGTGCTCATCGGCATCGACCTTGGGGCGTGCGCGTTCCAGGACGACGGCACGACGCGCACCCTGCTCGGCGACTGCAGTACGGACACGACCGTCGGGGTTCCCGACGGCTGGACCCTGGATGGCGACGGCTTCTCGATCTCGGCATTCGACCCGGTCGGCGACCACTTCCGCGGCGCTGTCGTCGCCAACGATGGCGACGCGGCTCACATCCGAGACCTGACCGTGACGGCCTATCAGCTGGCCGACGTGTGCGATGACGCTGACGATCGACTGCGCGGCATCCTGCTCGACGGCGCCGCCGGCTCGATCACCGGCAGTCGTGCCACCGACATCAACCAGGGCCAGAGTGGCTGCCAGGAGGGCAATGGCATCGAGGTCCGCAACGCGCCCTTCACGACCGGGGGCAGTGATGTCGCGGTGAGCGTCACCGGGAACGTGGTGAGCGGTTACCAGAAGACCGGGATCATCGCCAATGGCTCGGTGGCCGTCACGATCCGTGACAACGTCGTGACGGGATCCGGACCGATCAGCTACATCGCCCAGAACGGTGTCCAGGTCGGCTTCGGGGCGAGCGGGCTCGTTCGTGGCAACACGATCTCGGGCAACAGCTACTCCGGTCCCGACGTTGCCTGCGGCCTCCTGTTCTACGAGGCCGATGGGGTCAAGCAGCAGGCCAACGTCATGTTCGCCAACGAACGCGACGTCTGCAACTTCGGACGCGGTGGCGGGAACCTCAAGTCGTGACCTGAGCCTCGCTCAGTCCGCGACCTCGACGCCGGTGGCAGGCTCGTCCTCCACCGGCGTCGGCATGTCCTGGAGTGTCCGGACGGGCGTGATGACCAGGGGGATGATGGCCAGGAACGAGCCGATCGCCCCGATCCAGAGCGCGGTCGGGATACTGGCCACGGTGGCGACGACGCCGCCGATGACCTGGCCGATCGGGATGGTCCCCCACACGATGAAGCGCATCGTGGCGTTCATCCGGCCCTGCATGGGGGCCGGGGTGATGGCCTGGCGGAACGAGACCTGGTTGATGTTGTAGACGACCGCCGAGAACCCGCCCAGCACCCCGGCCGCGACCAGGAACGGGAGCGGCCCCTCGCGAGGAGCCAGGGCGATGAGGACGAGGCCCGGCCCGCTCAACGCCATCGACCAGACGATCGATCGACCCAGCCCGATCGCGCGGCGGATGCGATCCGCGCTGACCGCCCCAGCGAGCGCACCGACGTTGCCCAGACCGAAGGCCAGCCCGATCTCCGCCGGCGACAGCCCGAGGTCCCGGACCGCGTAGACGATGATCGTGGCCAGGGCGATGTTCGAGAACAGGTTGGCCGTGCCGGTGGATGCCGCGATCCCGCGCAGGTACGGGTTGCCAAGGACGTAGCGCAGGCCGTGGCGGACCTCGGACAGGAGGCTGCCACGGGTCTGGCCGTGTTCGTCGCGGTGGGGGTCCGGTGTCGGTTCCGGCCGGCGGATCAGCCACACGAACAGCGCCGACAGTCCGTAGCTCAGGGCATCCGCCACGATCGCCAGCGGTGCCGTCACCAGCCCGATCAGCCCGCCGCCAAGGGCCGGCCCCGCGGTCTGGGCGAGCGTCCGCGAGATCTCCAGCTTGCCGTTGCCGTCGACCAGTTGATCGCGCTCGACCAGCGACGGCAGATACGACTGATAGGCGACATCGAACAGGACGGTCAGCGTGCCGGCCGTGAACCCGACCACGTACAGCTGCCAGATGGTCAGGACGTCGGCGACGAACGCGAGCGGGACGGAGGCCAGGGCCAGGGCCCGCCCGATGTCGCCAGCGATGAGGATCGGCCGGCGCCGCAGGCGGTCCACCCAGGCCCCGGCCGGCAGGCTGAACAGGATGAACGGCAGGAATTCGACGGTGCCGAGCAGCGCGACCTCGAGCGGCGTCGCGTCCAGGAGCGTGACGGCGACGAGCGGCAGGGCAAGGAGGCTGACCTGCGTGCCGAACTGGCTGATGGTCTCCGCGACCCAGAGGCGCACGAAGTCGGGGTTGCGGACGACGGACGGCGGTGCGTTGGTGGTCACGAGGCGTTAGGTTACCGTCTAACTGTTGTTCGTCAACCGTCTACCGCCGCGGACACGGTGGGCGCCCACATCCCGATGCCCAGATCGCTGCCGGCCGGTTCATCCGGGAGAAGCCGTCACCATGAGTGCCCATCCCATGATGAACGCGCGTGGACCGGGCTGACTTCTGGGCGATCTCGAGGCGTCGCACGCACGTTCGTTCGCGATCGGCCACGGGGAGTGGCACGGCGACGCAGGTTGGGCTGCGCTCCAGCCCCGTGTGCACGTGGTGGGGCCACTGTCACTGCCGTGGACCGCTAGCATCAAGGTGTGCTCGTCGAATCGGTCCCCAACGTGTCGGAAGGCCGTCGTCTCGACGTCGTCGACCGCCTCGCGGACGCGATCTCGTCGGTGCCGGGCGTGTTCCTCCTGGATCGGACGAGCGACGCGAGCCACAACCGCTCGGTGTTCACGCTGGCGGGCGAACACGAGCCTGTGACCGAGGCGCTGGAACGGCTCGTCGAGGCGGCCATCCACGACATCGACATGGACGTGCACGACGGCGAGCATCCGCGCATCGGGGCTGTGGACGTCATCCCGTTCATCCCCCTGGCGGCGACCACGATGGACGACTGCGTGGCTCTGGCCGGGGCGTTCGGCGAACGCATCGCGACCCGATTCGATCTACCCGTGTACCTGTACGCCCGGGCCGCCCGTCGCTCGGATCGGGAGAAGCTGGCGGACGTCCGACGCGGGCAGTACGAAGGCCTCAAGGTGGAGATCGGCCAGCGCGGCCGTGAACCCGACCTTGGACCGGCCCGCCTGCATCCATCGGCCGGTGCCGTCGCCGTCGGCGCGCGGCCCTTCCTCATCGCTTACAACATCAACCTTGCCTCGGACGACGTCGATCTCGCGAAGCGCATCGCCCGGCGGGTCCGTGAATCGGGCGGCGGACTCCCGCGCCTGCAGGCGAACGGCTTCGAGGTTCGCGAGCCGGAGCGTGGCCATCCGCTGCGCGCCCAGGTCTCCATGAACCTGCTCGACTTCGCCGTGACGCCCCTGTGGCTCGTCTGGGATTCGGTCCGCGAGCTCGCCGCGGAGGATGGCATCGCCCTTGCGGAGTCAGAGCTGATCGGCCTCGCGCCCCTGGCGGCCTTCCTCGCGGTCGCGGATCACGCCGGCGCCGATCGCGCGGACCCGATCGAGGCGCGTCTAGCGGCCGCGGCGGCGTACCTGCGCTTGCGCGACTTCAGCCCGCTCCAGGCGCTGGAACTGCGCCTCGAAGCGGCCCGTGGCGAGCGTCCCATCCGGTCCGACCGGTGAGCGCCTCCGGCCCGTTCCGCGTGATCGAGGGCGGCCGGACCGGCGAGCCGACGCCCGGACTGCTCATCACCGGCGCTCGAGAGGTCGTGACCATGGCCGGCGGCGTGCGTCGCGGAGCGGACCAGGGCGACGTCGCCCGGCTGCAGACCGACGATCCATCCGGCCCGCAGGCACCGGTCGTGGCCTGCTGGGAGGGGCGCATCCTGGCAGTCGGTCCTCGCGATGACGTCGAGCGCGAGCTGGAAGGTGGCGGGTATCCGCTGGCGCGTTTCGCTCGACTCGATGCCGGCGGGGGCGCCGTGACGCCCGGACTCATCGATCCGCACACCCATCTCGTCTATGCCGGCACGCGGGAAGGGGAACTCATCCTTCGCCAGCAGGGCGCGTCGTACCTCGACATCCTGGCCGCCGGAGGCGGGATCCTCTCGACCGTCGCCGCGACGCGGGCCGCCACGGAGGACGAGCTGCTGGCTCATGGCCGGCGCTGGGCGGACGAGATGGTGGCCCACGGCGTGACCACCATCGAGGCCAAGTCCGGTTATGGCCTGGACCTGGAGACGGAAGTCCGCCTGGTCGAGGTCGCCTATCGGCTCGGGCTGGAGGGTCCGCTCGACATCGTCCCGACGTGGCTCGGGGCGCACGCCGTGCCACCGGAGTTCCGCGGTCGCCCGAACGGCGTCGAGGCCTACGTCCGCTCGGTCATCGATGATCAGCTGCCGGGCATCGCGGCCCATGGCCGAGCGCGCTTCGCCGACGTCTTCTGCGAGGCCGGCGTATTCACCGCGGACCAGTCACGGCGCGTCCTCCAGGCCGCGCTCGGCTTCGGGCTGTACCCCCGGCTCCATGCCGACGAGCTCGCCCCGTCGGGAGGCGCGGAACTGGCCGCGGAGATGAGCGCCGCGTCGGCCGATCACCTGGCCACGCCGTCAGCCGCCGGGATCGCTGCGATGGCTGCCGCCGCGGAGGCCGGCAACCCGGTGGTCGCCACGCTCCTGCCGGTCACCACGTGGTTCCTCATGAAGGACCACCATGCGCCGGCCCGGGCGTTCATCGATGCGGGCGTGCCGGTGGCCATCGGGACGGACTTCAACCCTGGCACCTCACCGACCGCGAGCCTGCCCCTGGCCATGTCGTTCGCGTGCATCAACCTCGGGCTGTCGCCGGACGAGGCGCTGACGGCCGTGACCATCAACGCTGCTCGTGCCCTGCTCCTGGAGGACGAGATCGGCTCGCTCGAGTCGGGCAAGGCCGCCGACCTTGTCATCTGGCGCGTGCCGACGACGACCCAGATCCCCTACTGGCCGGGTGCCGACCTGGCGCGGACCGTCATCAAGCGCGGCAAGGTCGTCCACGACGGGCCCGATCGCTAGGGCCGCTTAGATCTGTTTGCCGCGCGACTCCAACAGGACGGTGGTCGTCTCCAGGGGCAGGCTCGACATCGTGACGGACAGCTTGGGCTGCGTGGTCGGCTCGGCACCCATCTCGTGGAAGAACTTGGCCAGGGCCTCGGCGCAGTCGGCGTCGTCGTCGCAGAGCGGCATCGGGATGACGATCTTCGGATCCAGCTGGGCCACGAGGGCCGCGGCCTTGGTGGGACTCAGCGCTCCCCCGAGCGGGACGCAGGCGATATCCACCGTGCCGATGTCGCCGAGCTTCTCCTCGGTCAACAGGTGGCCGATCTCGCCCAGGTGGATCGTGTGGATGCCGTCCACCTCGACGGCGAACGAGACGCCCTTGCCGGCCTCCGCCCCGCGGGCATCGTCGCGATACGTCCGGACGCCGGTGACCAGGACCTCCTTGACCTCGAACTCGCCGGGGCCGTCCAGGACGAACGCGTCGTCCAGGCTGGATGGCAGGAGCGTGCTGCCGTCGCGTGAGTGCCGTCCCTTGGCCTTTGGCAGGGGGCGGTCATCGGGATGACTGAAGGTGACGATATCGCCGGTGATCCCTCGGCCCGTCGGTCCCACGACCGACTGGTAGGGATCGATGACGACGACGGCGTCCTTGCCGCGAAGCCGGATACACGTCCGGCCATACCAGGTGATCTCCATCGCCACGATTCTCGCACAGCGCCCTGCACCGGCGCTTCGCCGGGCAAAAGGAAGACCGGAGGCGCCTGCCCAATCGGCGCCCCCGGTCGGAGGGAGGGAGGATGGAACCTTGTGGGTTCGTCCACCGCCTACGCTACGTCGCCCTGATTCACGGTCGAGTCGGCAAGCGATTAAGAAAGCGATATCGACCCCCCGGGCGGGTCGCCACGAACGGCGTGGCACAATCCCGCCCATGGACCGAACCGCCCGGGGGCGCTCCGTCGCCCTGCTCCTCTCGACCGCCCTGATCGCCGCCGCGTGCGGCACCTCCACCCCCAGTCCGAGCACGAGCCCGTCGTCGGCGCCCCCACGGACGTTCGCCCCGACACCAAGCGTCATCCCCTCCACGTCGGCCGCGCCGAGCGGCGACACCGAGGCCGTCTTCGACACGATCGTCGAGCAGGTCCTCGCCCTGCGCGGCCTTCAGGCGGCCGACGTCGAGCGCGAGACGATCGACGAAGAGGCGCTCAAGGCGCTGTCGGCCGCGGACTTCGACAAGGACAACCCGGCCGACTACGTGGCCGCCAACGAACGCCTGTACAAGGCGCTTGGCCTGCTGCCGGAGGGCGACACGCTCAAGGGCCTGTTCCTCGAACTCATCGGCAGCCAGGTCGCGGGCTTCTATCGACCCGACGCCAAGAAGCTGTACGTCGTGTCGCGGAGTGGAGCGGTCAACGGCGCGGACAAGGTCACCTTCGCGCACGAGTACGACCACGCCCTCCAGGACGCGAACTTCGATGTCTTCGGCGATCCGGAGGCGCTCCGCGACCAGACCGACGAGGCGCTGGCTCGGGCCGCCCTGTACGAGGGCGACGCCACGCTCCTGATGTCGTACTGGGCGATCCCGAACCTGACACCGGCGGAGCTCCAGGAGGTCGTGGCGGCCGGCAGCGACCCGGAGGCGACGGCGATCCTGGAGCGCACCCCCAAGATCCTGAGCGAGACGCTGCTCTTCCCGTACAACACCGGCGTGCTCTTCGTGCAGCCGATCCAGACCGCCGGTGGATGGGCGGCGGTGGATGCGCTGTACGGCCGGCTGCCGCGGTCCACAGAACAGGTCATGCACCCAGAGAAGTACGAGGCGAACGAGGCGCCGGTCGCGGTCGCGCTGCCGGCGGACCTCGCGGCGCGCATGGGCGACGGCTGGTCCGTCGCCTTCGAGGACACCTGGGGCGAATTCCAGACCGGCGTCTGGCTGCGTGAGTCCGGCGTGGTCGCGGCCGTGGCGAATGAGGCGGCCGCAGGCTGGGGCGGTGATCGCCTGGCGGTCCTGTCCGGCCCGGATGGCGCGTGGGCGGTCGTGCTGGACACGATGTGGGATAGCGACGCGGACGCCGCCGCCTTCGTGGATGGTGCCCAGGTGGCGATCAATGGCCTGGCGAATCCGGCCGACATCGCGGCGGACGGTGACCAGGAAGTCACGATCATGGTCGCCTCGGACGACGCGGGCCTGCTCAGCCTCGACAAGATCTTCGGCGCGACCGGCTCGTAGAACGCGCCTCGGGCGCTCTGGCTACATCGAGTCCGGCGCGGAGATCCCCAGCAGCCCGAGCGTGTTGGCCAGCGTGACCTGGGTGGCCCGGGCCAGTGCCAACCGCGCGGCGGACCGCTCCGGCTGATCCGGGTCCACGACCCGGGCGTCGCGGTAGAACGCGTGGAAGGCGGTCGCGACCTCCGTGGCGAACGCGGTGACGCCCTGTGTCTCCTCGGCGTGGACGGCATCCTCGACGACTTCGGGCAGGCGGACGATCGCCCGCGCGAGCAGGCCCTCCGGGCCGTCGGCCAGGATCCCAGCGACGGTCGTCGCGGGAGCCAGCCCGGCATCGGCGGCCTTGCGCAGGATCGAGGCGATCCGGGCGTGGGCGTATTGGACGTAGTAGACCGGGTTCTCGTTCGACTGCTTCTTGGCCAGTTCGATGTCGAAGTCGATCGCGCTCGTCGGCGCGCGTGAAGCGAAGAACCAGCGTGCGGCGTCGACACCGACCTCGGCCAGCAACTCGTCGAGGGTGATGAACTCGCCGGCCCGCTTGGACATCGAGACCTCGACGCCGTCGCGGACGAAGCGGACCCACGAATACAGGAGCATCTGGACCGCCTCGCGGTCGTAGCCCATCGCTTCGGCGGCATTGCGCACGCGCGCCACCGTCCCGTGGTGGTCGGAACCCCAGATGTAGATGAGGTGATCGAAGCCGCGCGCGAACTTCTCGGTCACGTATCCGATGTCGGCCGCGAAGTAGGTCGGCCGTCCGTCCGCGCGGTAGATGACCCGGTCCTTGTCGTCACCGAAGGCGGTCGAGCGGAACCACACGGCGCCGTCCTGCTCGTAGACGTGGTCGCGCTCGCGCAGGCGCGCGACGGCCCGCTCCACCCAGCCCTCGTCGTGCAGGCGCGCCTCACTCGTCCACACGTCGAAGCGGACGCCGAGGTGGTCCAGGCTGGCCTCGATCCCCTCGCGGACGCGCGCGGCCGCCCAGCGACCGATGATGTCCGCTGGATCGCCGTCGGGCGCCTCCGCGGCGGCGAGCACGTCGGCCGGAAGGGCCGCGGCGAGGGTCTCGACGTACTCGCCCTTGTAGCCATCCTCCGGGACGGGATCGCCTCGGCGCACGGCGATGACGGACGCGCCGAGGTGCTCGACCTGCGCCCCGGAGTCGTTGAAGTAGTACTCGCGCGTGACCTGCTGGCCGCCGGCCGCCAGGACGCGACTGAGCAAGTCGCCGATGAACGCGCCTCGAGCGTTGCCGATGGTGAGCGGGCCCGTGGGATTCGCCGATACGAACTCGACGTTCACCGCCCTTGGCCGGACCGGGGCGACTTGGCCCCAGGCGACGGGGTCGGCGACGATCGCATCGACGGTGTCGGCCAGTGCGCCCGATCGAAGGCGCAGGTTCACGAAGCCCGGCGGTGCGACCTCGGCCGCTTCGATCGGCGACGGCGCACCATCGACGCCGGGGTCGCGAACGAGCTTGGCCGCGAGCAGCGTGGCGATCTCCAGCGGTGCGCGCCGATATGGCCGGGCCAGCTTCATGGCCAGGTTGGTGGCAAGGTCGCCATGCGCCGCATTTGCCGGTCGTTCGACCTCGACCGCGGGTCGCGGCTGGTCATCCGGGATGGCGGGCAGCGCACCGGAGCGGACTGCTTCGTCCCAGGCGCGCTCGACCGCGGCGCGGACCTGGGTACGGATCGGGTCGGGGATCACGGTGCGCTGGACCTCCTGGCGGGGGTCACATCGTACCGGCCAGGTCCTGGCCCATGGGTCCGGGGGGTCATGGGACCCCTTCCGGTGCCTCACGGCAACGGTATCGACCGATTTTGAGCGGTGCGTGATGGTCTTGTACGGTCGTCGACCGCCAGAGGTACTGGACCGATAGGTACCGCGGGCTGCACAATGCGCTCACTCGATCGATGCACGGACAACTCCGGGGGAGCCGTCGAACGAGAACCACTCATTCGAGACCGTCGTGTCTCACCTGTTCGGGGATCTGACCCATGACTACACGAACCAGAGGCCGGTCGCGCCTCGCCCGCAAGCTCTCGTGGCTGGCGGTCGCGTCTCTTACGGTCACCGCGCTGTTCGCGCCGGGCGCCACGGCTCAGGCTTCGGACCACCCGATCGCGCCGAACGCCGAGAGCCAGACGCTCATTCCCGGCAACCCGACGTGCGGGGTTGCCCAGTTCGGCTCGCTGAAGATCGACGGGACGCCGACCAACAACACCTATGGCGGCGTGATCATCATCACCAATGCCACGAACTACTCGTTCGACTGGGCCTTCACCGATTTCGGCCGTGACACCTACGACATGGACGCCGTCATCGTGAAGGGTGGCGACAACGCGTACTTCTACGAGTACAACGACATCACGGACGACAGCGACACGAACCTCGTGTCGCCGGACAACGCCGGCAACCAGCAGGCCGCGATCAGCCACGTCGAGTTCTGCTTCGACAAGAAGCTCGGCGGTGAGCCTGACCCGACGCCGACCCCGACCGTGGCTCCGACGCCGACCCCGACCGTGGCTCCGACGCCGACCCCGACCGTGGCTCCGACGCCGACCCCGACCGTGGCTCCGACGCCGACCCCGACC
>JBPPMZ010000112.1:0-22995 GCA_051306295.1 Candidatus Limnocylindrales bacterium | reverse complement strand
GCCACCGGCCGAGTAGCCACCGCCGGCCCCGTAGCTGCCGTATGAACTGCCACCGCCGCCGCCGCCCTCGCTGTTCCGCGCGGCCTTGCGGCTGGCGCGGCAGGACGGGCAACGGCGCGGCTCGGTGAAGCCACGCTGCGCGTAGAAATCCTGCTCGGAGGCGGTGAACACGAACTCCTGTCCACAGTCCGCGCAGGTCAGGTTCTTGTCGCTATACACGAAGACGAAACTCCTCTCGGTAGCCGGCGCGAGCCCATCGGGTTATCTCGCGTCAGCCGTGAGAGGAGTCCGAGTTGCGTCGAGCTACGTTCTGGCCACGGACCCCTCCGTGGCGTTTACGGGCGGGATGGTAAACGGTCCATCCGCCGTTGCATAGCCCGAACTTTCGTGCACGGATCATGCTCCGAATGGCGCCACGGCGAACAGATGGCTGAACTGCTTGCACCAGATGATCACGCTCTCGAAATCCGATGGGTCGGTGCCCTCGGGGAGGTCGTAGCCGAACGATCCATCGGTGGCCTTGAGCGTGCCCACCTCCAGGGCGGTCTCCGTCCAGTCGTCCGCCGCCGGTGACAGGTAGACGTACAGGTCCGGCCCGTTGCGAACACTGAAGTCGTCGAGGCGGAGGTGGAAGCGACCGGGCGACGTTTCGATGATGGAGGCGGTCCCCCGGCCGAAGTGGAAGTCGTCCGTCCCGCTGAACTCGCCCGTGGCGATGGCGCGGGCGACGAACGGCGTCGGTGTCGGTGTCGGTGTCGGGGCTGCCGAGGCAGTGGGCGCAGGCGCGGCGGGCAGCGGCCCGGTCGGTGTCGGTGCGGTCACCGGCGCGGGCGCCACGGACGGGGCGGCCTCCACCAGCGAGGTGCGGATGAAGATCGGCGAGCCCAGGTACCAGCCCGCGGGCACCAGGACGGCAAGGGCGACTGCAGCGGCGCCACCGGTCCGGCGCGGGTGGCGCCGGGCTGCCGCGACCCAGCCCAGCCGCGTCGCGACGACGAGGATGCCGACGGCCGCGACGACCGAAAGGACCGCGACCGGGATGCGGAACTCGTACAGGGTCCGCGCGAGGTCGTTGGCGAGATCACCGATGGATGGCATGAGCGGCAGGATGCCGCCGGTCCATGACGGCGTGATGACGCCCGATCAGGCCGGAGGCGGCACGCCGAATTCGCGGCGCGCTCCGTCGAGGTAGGTCTGCGCCTCGAGCTCCTGGCGTGTCATCCCCCAGCCGAGTTCAGCGCCCATGATCGCCGCCACCCGCGGCGCGACCGCCGCCCCACGATCCGCGAGCTCGGGGGACAGACGCAATCGGCGGGAGAGGACGTCATCGACCGAGAGGGCCAGTTCATGGCGCACGGCCCATGCGACTTCCGCTTCCAGGAATGGTCGACCTGGGACCAGCGGCCGGAGCAGGTCGAGCTCGCCGCCCAGCGCCACGACGGCCGGCGCGTGCGTCCCATGCCGGGCCACGAGCCGGGCGGCCGCCTCGGGGTGCGCGGCCGCGACCGCCTCGATGGTCGAGATCTCGGCCACGAGCCGGTCCAGAGCGGCTCGATCGGCCGCGCCGACGAGTCGGTGGTCGGCGGTCAGGCTAGGCCGATCCTGAGCGACCGACGGACCAAGGGCTGCATCGACGACATCGCGGGCCATCACCCGGTAGGTCGTGTACTTGCCTCCACCGATACGTACGACGCCGTTCGGATCGATCGTGACCTGGTGCTCGCGCGATGCCTTGACGGTCGACCCGTCGGATGGCGCGATCAGCGGCCGCAGCCCGGCGTATGTGCCCACGACATCGGCGCGTGTCAGGTCGACGTCGAGCGTCGCGCTGATGGTCTCCAGGAGTCGATCGACCTCCCAGCCGTCGGCGGCTGGTCTATCCGGCGGCCCATCGAACGGTGCATCCGTCGTGCCGATGAGCCAGTGGTCCGGCCAGGGCACCAGGAACACGATCTTGCCGGGCACGCGGATGGTCAGGCCGGCGCTCGACGGGATCCGCGAGCGGGGCACGACGAGATGCGCCCCGCGACTGGGCAGGATCTGCAGCGACGGGCTGCGGAACGGATGGTCGGCCGAGGCGGCCCACACCCCGGTCGCATCGATGACCGTCGTGGTCCTGATCTCCAGGTCCGCCCCGGTGAGGTCGTCGCGCGAGGTCAGCGCGTGCAGGACGCCGGAGCACGGGTCGGTGCGCAGACCGGTCGCCCGCACGCGCGTCACGGCCACGGGGGCGGCAGGGGTGGCCAGCGCGGTCCGCAACACGGCCAGGGTGAAGCGGGCGTCATCCTCCATACCGTCGTGGTACAGCAGACCGCCGCGCAGGCCGTCGCGCTTCAAGGTCGGGGCGATGGCCAGCGTGTCCTTGACGTCCAGGCGGCGATGCCAACCGCCGTCGTGCCGGGCGCCCAGTACGTCGTACAGGGTCAGGCCGGCGTCGTAGAACGCCTTGGTCAGGAACGGCCTGCCGTAGATCGGAAAGAGGAGCGGCTCCAGAGTGACCAGGTGGGGAGCCAGCCGGAGCAGTCGGCGGCGCTCCGCGAGCGCCTCGCGGACCAGCGGGACATGGAGCTGCTCGAGATAGCGCAGGCCACCGTGGATGAGCCGCGACGAGCGCGATGACGTCCCGGCGGCGATGTCCTCCTGCTCGACGAGGGCGACGCGCAACCCCCGCGTCGCGGCATCCAGCAGGGCGCCGGCACCGACGATCCCGCCGCCGACGATGACCAGGTCCCACGACTCGGAGGTGAGGGTCGCCACGTCCGCGCGACGGCGCTCCAGGGATGCGCTCGCCCCGCTCACGTCGATGGACGGCCGCGTGAGATGTGCCACAGGAGCCAGGCGGTCCCGATGATCAGAACGCCGATCATGAGCGGGCCGCGGAAGATGACGCGCTGGACTTCCGTGGGCAACAGGCTCGTGGCCGCGGCGGCTCCCAGGACGACCAGCACGACGAAGGCCGCCACGACCAGGACCTGGCCCCAACCCGGCTGCGACCCGGGCGTCGCCGGCTTGACTGGCTCAGCCACGATCGGCCTCCGGCGGGATGCCGATGGGCGCGACCAGGATGCGACCGGCGTGCGCCGCACCACGACGCGTGGCGAGGCCCGTCTTGGGTCGATGGAACGTGACCGTCAGGTCCGCCCGGACGGCGGGATCGGAGGGCTCACCACTGGACAGGTCCACGGCCGTCGGGGTGTCCACGGCGACCACCGGGATGCCCGTCGCCCGTGCCCGGATGATGAGATCCACGGCCGAGCGGATCGGGTCGCGCAGGGCCCCCCGCACCCCGGAGCCCAGCAGGGCGTCGACGATGACCGCGGCCTTGGCGATGCCC
The DNA here is from genome assembly GCA_051306295.1 of Candidatus Limnocylindrales bacterium. Taxonomy (GTDB): domain Bacteria; phylum Chloroflexota; class Limnocylindria; order Limnocylindrales; family CSP1-4; genus SPCO01. The sequence goes on along the minus strand of JBPPMZ010000112.1, from coordinate 19,661 downwards.
TGTCCGAAGACGAGCACGTCCCTTGCGACCGGGGCGTGGACCTTGGCGATGCCCTGGTCCGCGGCGATGCGATCCCAGTTCCGGGCGGCGGTCTGATTGCGCGGCCGGGCGCCGGCGGCGACCACCGCGACGACGACCTGTGCACCGGCCAGGGCGAGGCGCCGCGCGGCCACGAACCCGTCGCCGCCGTTGTTGCCCGGGCCGCACAGGATGACGATCGGGCCCGTGCCCCAGCGTTCCGTGTCCACGGCCAGCGCCTTGACCGCCGCCGCCACCGCGGTCCCGGCATGCTCCATGAGCCGTTCCTCGGTGACGCCCAGCGCCTGGGCCTTCCGGTCCGCTCCCGTCATCGCCTCCGCGCCGATGGCCGGCAGGGCGGCCTGCGCGGCCCAGTGTCGGCGCAGACCGCGCAGATCCATCGCGAAGATCGCGGGGTCGCTGGCGGGCAGCGGGGTCGTGCCGTCGCTCGACTGGACGACGGAGGACGGGGTGGGTGCCATGGCCGGGCAAGCGTACCGTCCGGGCGGGACGGTCGTCGGCGGACTACTCAGCCCAGGGGCAGTCGCGCCCTGGCGGTCCCGTTCGTCTCCTGCAGCTCCAGGACGCCATCCGCGGCCATCGTTCGCGCGGCGCCCAGGACGGCCGACAGGCCGTGCTCGCCGATCGGTCCGTCGAGCGTCGTCCAGCCGTCGTCCGCGACCGCGCGGAGGCGATCGAGGATGCGTCCACGGAGCCATCGATTCGTCGACGCGAACGGCGCCGGTGATTCGCCGGTTCGATGGGCACGGGGCGGGGTCGGCTCCTCGACGGCCGCCGGCGGCTCCGCGGCGAAGCGACACCAGGCCTGGGCTGGGCACCCCTCGCAGCGCGGGCGGCGGGGCTTGCAGACCGTGGCGCCCACGTCCATGACCGCGTGCGTCCAGATGCCGGGCTGGTCCGCTGGGACCGCGTCGTCCGCCACGACCTGGAGCGCGGCGGCGGTCAGACGGCCCGGGTCGCCGGCGACGATCCGGCCCAAGACTCGGCGCACGTTGACATCGACCGCGCCCACCGGCAACCCGTAGGCCAGGGCCGCCACTGCCCGAGCGGTGTACGGCCCGACCCCGGGCAGCGCCTCCAGCGCGGCGACCTCCCTGGGGACGAGACCGCCGTGCCGCTCGACGATCACGCGCGCCGTCCGCCACAGAGCCAGCGCCCGCCGGTCGTAGCCCAGGCCCGCCCAGGCTCGCAGGACATCTGCCGGCGTCGCCCCGGCCAGGGAATCCACGGTCGGGAAGCGGACCATGAATCGCTCCCAGTACTCGGCCGCGCGAGCGGCCTGGGTCTGCTGGGCCATCGCCTCCGAGACCAGGATCGCGTACGGGTCGGTCGAGCGCCGGAACGCAAGCGGACGGCCGCGCTCGCCGTACCAGGCAAGGATCGCGTCGCGAGCCGGGGCGGGCAGTCGCGCGGAGACCTCGCGCGGCGGGCTGGACACGCGAGGCAGGATACCCTCGCAGGCAGCAACGATCGCAGCGCAGGATCCGCCCGTGTCCACCGCCACGTCCCGCTTCGACGGCTTCCGACCCGAGGCCATCGACTTCCTCGCCGAACTCGCCCAGAACAACGAACGGTCATGGTTCCAGCCGCGCAAGGGTGACTACGAACGCCTGCTCCGCGAGCCGATGGAAGCGCTGATCGTGGGCCTCGCGGAGCGCCTGGAGGCGCGCGGGATCCCGCTTCGGGCGGACCCGAAGCGCTCGATCTTCCGGATCTACCGCGATACCCGGTTCGCCAGGGACAAGTCGCCGTACAAGACGCACATGGGCGCGAACTTCCCGTGGATCGAGCGCGGCGTCGACCACGATGCCACCGACGATGGCGCCCACGCGAACGGCGGGTACCTCCACCTCCAGCCGGGCAACCACTACCTGGGTGGTGGGCTGTGGATGGCCACGAAGCCGCGACTCGACGCCTTCCGACAGGCCATCGTGGACGAGCCTGAGCGCGTGCGCGAGGCGCTGGAAGAGCCCGGGTTCCTGGCCGCGTTCGGGCCGGTCAGCAGTCACGAGACGCTCAAGCGGAACCCACCCGGGTGGCCAGCGGATCACCCGATGGCCGACCTGTTCCGCTACAAGGACATCGTCTTCGGCCGTGGCCTCGACGATGGCGAGGTCTACAGCCGGGATCTGCCGGACATCGTCGCCGACGGATTCCTGGCAGCGATGCCGGTCTTCCGCTTCCTGGCCACCCTACGCGGCTAGCGTCGAGGAGGGATCGGTCGAGGCACGCACAGCGACGGAGGCCAGCGCCTCGATCAGGCCCGGGTCATCGTTGAGCGACGCGATTCGCTCGAACCTGAGGCCGGCGTCCTCGGCCTGCTGACGCGCCCCGATCTCGACGTCGTACAGGATCTCCAGGTGGTCGGCGAGGAACTGGATCGGCGCCACCAGCACGCGGTCATGACCGGCCGCCGCCAGCCTGGGCATGATGTCCGCGAAATCGGGCTGCATCCACTCACCCGGCTCGTGGCCCGCACTCTGCCAGCAGAACGTCCACCGGTCCGCAGCGAGCCCCGCAGCTTCGGCGACCAGCCTCGCGCTGTCGGAGAGCTGGGCGAGGTAGTCCGGCTCCTGTTGCGCCACGCGGAGCGGCAGGCTGTGGGCGGTCAGGAGGACGGGGACGGGCAACGCGCCGCTCGCATCCAGCCGCTCCAGCCCTGCGCGTACACGGGACCCGAGCGTGGCGACGAGCGCCGGCTCGTCGAACCACGCCCCGGCTACGACCACCTCAGGCGCCGATGTCCCGAGGGCCTCGCGAGCACCCGCGATCGCCTTCGGGTAGCCGCCCATCAGCAGCGGCGAGAACTGGGGCGACAGGATGATGCCGACCGACTCGCGGACGCCGGCCGCCGCAAGGTCCGCGAGCGCGGTAGCGATCGACGGCTCCGAGAAGCGCATCGCCGCGCGGACCATCCAACCCCGACCCAACCGCGCTTCCAGCGCGCGTGCCTGCTCGACGGTCCGCTCGATGAGGGGCGATCCGCCGATGACCTCGTAGCGGCGTCGGAACTCGGCCAGCAGGTCGTCGTCCGGACGACGACCGCCGCGAACCGCCGTCAGGTAGCGTTCGACATCGTCGTCCGAGCTCGGCGATCCGTAGGTCATCAGGAGCACGCCACGAGGCGCGATGCGGTCGATCATGGGTGGACTCCTGTGGCTGCGTTGCGAGCGATGCCGTTGCGGCCCGCGGTCCGGTCGTGGACGAGTCGGACGATGTCGCGGAGGCGCATCGGATCGGTATCACGCGGGATGGCGTGGCCGGTATTGAAGATGTGTCCGGTCCGGCCGTCATTGGCGGCCAGGACGGCATCGACGCCGGCCTGGACCACGTCCCACTCCGCACCCAGCCGCGCGGGGTCGAGATTGCCCTGGACCGGCCGGCCGCCGAGCCGCGTGCGCGCCGCCGCCAGCGACTGCGCGCCATCGATCGCCACGACGTCCGCGTCGACACCGAGCGCCTCGACGAGGTTGGTCCCGGCCGCAGCGAAGTTGATCACCGGTGCACCGGTACGGGTGACCGCGCGGAGGATCCGCCGGGCCCAGGGGGCGACCAGCCGCTCGTAGTCCGTCTCGGAGAGGACGCCGGCCCACGAGTCGAAGACCTGGATGACCTGCGCCCCGGCCCCGACCTGCGCGGCGACGTACGCCTCGGTCACGGTCGTGATCCGATCCAGGAGCGCGGCCCACAGCGCGGGATCCGCGAGGGCCAGGCGTCGGGCCGCGAGCTGATCACGCGACGGACCGCCCTCGATGAGGTAGGCGGCGATGGTGAACGGTCCACCGGCCAGGCCGATGACGGCCGCTCGCCCGTCCAGTGCAGATCGTGCGAGGCCGATCGCCTCGAGCACGAACCCGAGGTCGCTCGCCATGTTGGGGGCTCCCAGGCGCCCGACGTCAGCCATCGTTCGGATCGGCCGCTCGATGATCGGCCCCTGGGCCGTCAGGCTCATGGCCACGCCCATGGCGGCCACCGGCAGCATGATGTCGGCGAAGAGGATGGCACCATCCGTCTCGAGCGCCTCAGCTGCTCCGACGGTCACCTCCGCGCAAAGCTCCGGCGTCCGTGCGATCTCCAGGACGTCGAACCGCTCGCGGAGTTCGAGGTAGCGCGGCAGCGACCCACCTGCCTGGCGCATGAACCAGACGGGCGTCGCGTCCACAGGCTCCCCGCGGCAGGCCGCCAGGAGCCGCTGCGCGCCGTTCATGCGCCGCCCTCGTGGACCAGGTCGACGAGTCGCCGCAGGTCGTCGGGGTCGGTCGGTGGCAGCACGCCATGTCCCAGGTTGAAGACGTGCCCCGGGTGCCCATCGGCCTCCGCCAGGACGGCGCGAGCATGTGCCGCGGTGACGTCCCAGGGCCCCAGCAGGAGATGTGGGTCGAGGTTGCCCTGGATCGCCCGGTCACCCACGCGCGACCAACCGTCGGCGAGCCCGATCCGCCAGTCGAGGCCGATGGCGTCGCCACCGGCTTCGGCCATGGCCCCGAGCAGGCCCGCCGACCCCGTCCCGAAGTGGATGGTCGGGACATGGAGGTCGGCAAGACCGTCGAAGAGACGACGGACATGCGGCAGGACGGAGGCGCGGTAGTCGAAGGGCGAGAGCTGCCCGACCCAGGAGTCGAATACCTGGACGACCTGCGCCCCGGCCGCGACCTGGGCTCGGAGGTACGCGAGGTCCATGTCCACGAGGCGCGCCATGAGGCCGTCCCACAGGAGCGGTTCCGCGTGCATCAGCGTCTTGGTCCGCGCCAGCTCGCGCGGCGAGCGACCCTCGATCAGGTAGGCCGCCAACGTGAACGGAGCCCCCGCGAAACCGATCACCGGCACCGGCGATTCCCGGCGCAGGATGGCGATGGCGGCCAGCAGGGGGCCGACCGACGCTTCGGGATCGAACGTCTGCAGCCGATCCAGGTCGGCAGGTGCTCGGATCGGTGCCGCGATGACAGGCCCGACCCCATCGACGAGGTCGACGGCGATGCCGATCCCCGTCAGCGGGGTCGTGATATCGGCGAACACGATCGTCGCGTCCACCCCGAGTCGATCCACGGGCTGGAGGCTCACCTCGGCGCACAGGGCCGCGTCCCCAACGATATCGGTCAGGCGGGCACGCTCACGGATGCGGCGGTACTCCGGCAGGGAGCGGCCGGCCTGGCGCATGAACCAGACAGGCGTGACATCCACCGGCTCTCGGTGGAGGGCGCGCAGCAGCCGGTCGGATCGCGTCGCCGGGGTCGATGCCCTCATGCGCGGAACGCCCATGCGGCGGAGGCGACCGTCGCATCGATCTCCGCCGTCCCGTGGGCGAGCGACAGGAACCACGCCTCGAACGGCGACGGTGGCAGCAGGACGCCGTCATCGAGCATGGCGCCGAAGAACCGGACGTAGGCGTCGCGGTCCGAATCCATGGCCTCAGCAGCGTCCGTCGGTGACGTGGCGCGGAAGAACACCGTCAGTAGTGACCCGACCCGGCTGATCGCAACGGTGCGCCCGGCGTCGACCGCCGCCGCCTGGAGGCCGGTCGCGAGGCGCTCCGTCGTCGCGTCCAGGGTGAGGTAATCGTCGGGCTGGAGCGTGTCAAGGGTCGCGATGCCCGCTGCCATCGAGAGGGCGTGGCCGGACAGGGTCCCCGCCTGGTAGACCGGTCCCATCGGGGCCACCAGATCCATGAGGTCGCGCCTCCCGCCGTAAGCCCCGATCGGCATGCCGCCCCCGATGATCTTCCCGAGGGTCGTGAGGTCGGGACGGATCCCATAGCGAGCCTGGGCGCCGCCAGGGCCGAGGCGGAAGCCGGTGATCACCTCGTCGAAGATGAGCAGCGCCCCGTCGTTGCGCGTGTGCGCGCGCAGGTCCTCCAGGAACCCGGGTTCCGGAGGGAGCACGCCGACGTTCGCAGCGACCGGCTCGACGACCACGGCCGCGATCCGCCCCGCATGCTGCGCGAAGGCATAGGCCACGGCCGTTCGGTCGTTGTAGGGCAGGACGATCGTCGCCGCCGCGGCGGCGTCCAGGATCCCGGCACTGCCCGGTATCCCGAGCGTGGCCACTCCCGATCCGGCGTCGACCAGCAGGCCATCACTGTGCCCGTGGTACCCGCCGGCGAACTTGACGATGAGGTCGCGCCCGGTCGCTGCTCGCGCGAGGCGGACCGCGCTCATGACCGCCTCGGTACCGGACGACGTGAAGCGCAGACGCTCCAGCGACGGCATCCGATCTCGGATCCGTTCCCCGAGCTCGATCTCCAGGGGCCCGGTCGTACCAAGAGCGAAACCGTCGCGGGCGGCCCGTCGGATCGCCTCGACCACGGCCGGGTGGGCGTGCCCCAGGATCGCCGGGCCCCAGCCACCGATGTAGTCGAGGTAGGTGCGGCCGTCGACGTCGCGGACTCGAGCGCCCGAGCCCGACCCGAGGATGAGGGGCGCCCGCGACACGGCGCGGAACGCCCGGACGGGGCTGTTCACACCACCAGGGAACAGATCGGCGGATCGGCGACGCAGGTCGGCCTGCGGCCCATCATCGGCCTTCTCGTCGGCAGCCAGGTCGCTCCGCTCGATCATGATTCGCTCCCGAGCAACCGTGCGATCTCGCCAATGTCGTGCCGGATCCCGACGATGATCGGCCGATCGTTGACCGTCGACCTGCGACTCTCCGTCGCGCGCAGCTCGCGGACGAGTTCCCCGAACGCCGCCAGATCGTCGGTGTCGTAGGCGACCAGGAAGTCCCCGTCGTCCAGTCCGAACGAGTACGCCAGCAGCTGACGGACCATCGGGTAGCCACGCCCGACCCGCATGTGCTCGTTCATGACGCCCTGGCGGGCCTCGCGACCGAGCAGGTACCAGTCCGTCGTCTTGGTGAACGGGTAGACGATCAGATAGCGCTTCGGCTCGCCGTCGAGCACACTGCGCTCCTGGTCGGTCGGCTTGACGACGTACTGGGATCCGGCGATCCGGCCGAGTAGGCTGTGCCGCACCTGTAGCCAGCGGCCCAATCCCGTCCGGGCCAGGCGGGCTCCGGCCGCCTCGAGAGCATCGAGCGAATCGGCCAGGCGCAACAGGACCACATCGACGCCGGGCTCCAGCCCGATGCTCGAGTAGTTGAGCGTCCGAACGCCGGCCGCCGTGGTCGCGTCCTCAGCCGCGAGGAGCGATGCCGCGTCACGCGAGCGCTCGTCGTCCGGGAGCCGGCGCCAGGCCGGATCAAGACCCAGCGCCAAGGCCTGGACGTAGATCTGCCGTTCGGGAGGGCCGTCGGTGACAGCCCGCGGCACTTCACCCACGGTCATCGCGCCACTCCGGCGCCGCGAGTAGGCTCCCGTTCCTCGGCGATCCATCGGGCAAGGTCCGCGGCACCGTAGGTGATCACGATGTCGGCACCCGCCCGGACCATGGACACGACGGCCTCGGTCAACGCCCGTCGAGCATCGATCCAGCCACGCTCGGCGGCGGCGGCGATCATCGCGAACTCGCCGCTGACCTGGTAGGCGGCGACCGGAAGATCGAAGGCGGCACGGGCCGCGACGATGTGGTCCAGACACGGCAGGCCGGGCTTCACGAGTAGCAGATCCGCACCCTCAGCGACGTCCTGGCGGAGCTCTCGCAGAGCCTCCCGTCCGTTGGCGGGTTCCATCTGGTAGCCGCGTCGATCCCCGAACGCCGGTGTGCTGCCGGCGGCCTCGCGGAACGGGCCATAGAAGGCTGACGCGGTCTTGGCGGCGTAGGCCATGATGGCGGTCGAACTGGATCCGGCGGCATCGAGCGCGGCCCGGATGGCCGCGACCTGACCGTCCATCATCGCCGAAGGCGCGACGATGTCGGCGCCGGCCCGAGCCTGGCTGACGGCCGTGGCCGCAAGGCGCCCAAGGGCTGCGTCGTTGTCGACCGAGCCGTCCGGTGCCAGCGGGCCGCAGTGGCCGTGGTCCGTGTACTCACACAGGCACGTGTCGGCGATCAGCACGAGTGGTAGGTCCGCCGCCCGTAGCCGGCCGAGCGCGTCCTGCACGACCCCATCATCGGCGGTGGCACCCGATCCGATGTCGTCCTTGGCGTCGGGAAGCCCGAACAGGAGGACACCGCCGACGCCAAGGTCGGCGAGGCGCCGAGCATCCACGATCGCCTGATCCGCCGAAAGGCGCTCGACGCCCGGCAGGGAGCCGATCGGCTCCCGGATCCCTGTGCCGGAACGGATGAACATCGGCATAACGAGCATCGCTGGGTCAAGACGCGTCTCGCGCACCCGCGCGCGTAGGGCTGGAGTGCGGCGCATGCGCCGGCCGCGAGTGGGCAGGTGCGAGAACGTCGCGGTCACGGGATGCGCGGACGCACTGAGCAGTTCGGTCAATGGGGCTCCTCAGCTGGGATGGCGAGTGCGGCGACGACGGCATCGGTGATGTCGGCGGTAGCGGGCGACGTGGCTTCGGCGAGGACCCTCATGCCATGCGACCGGGCCTCACGGGCGGTCGTCGGCCCGATCGCCACGACTGGGATCGACCGGACGCGATCACCCTGACCCTGGGCCTCGGCCAGGCGCAGCCAGCCCCGGACCGCGGAACCACTGGACATCACTACGGCGGCGGGCGTGCGTGCAAGGGCAAGCCGCAGCGACGCCGACGAGGACGTCGGGCCCTCGATCGTGCGATAGACGACGAGCTCCTCGACACGTGCGCCGCGCTCGATCAGCCGCCTAGGCAGGTCCGTGTCGGCGAGGTCGCCTCGCGGCACGACGATGCGCCCCCCGACCGACAGTGGTAGACCATCCGCCAGCGAACGCCCCGTAGCGGTCTCGGGCTGGAAGTCGATCACAAGCCCGGCCGTTCGAGCGGCACGTGCCGTCGCCTCACCGACGGCCGCCCAGCGGGACCCCAGGCTGGCGAGGGCCGATGGGCCGAAACCGGCAGCACGGTCGACCAGGGCCTCCACCGCGCGGACGCTGGTCAGGACGACCCAGGAGGCCGGTCGGGCCGCGTTGAAGGCGCTGTCAAGGGCCGCGAGATCGTGGTGGTCCGGCAGCGCGAATGCGATCGTCGGCACGACCACGGGCGCGACGCCGCGATCGACGAGGGCGAGGACCGTGCCCGCCGAGGCCGCGACCGGCCGCGTGACGACGACGACCGGTCGGTCGGCCATGGCCGAGGCGCGCTCCGCGGCCCGCGCGGCGATGTCCCCGAGGACAGTCGCGATCGCGGCATCGTCCTGTTCCTTCAGGGACACGCCCGCTCGGTCCGTCGCGGGTTCCACTGACGCAGTCACGGCGATACGTCCATCCACCGAGGCGAAGCCGGCTCGCAGCTCGAGGCGACCATCCACGATCCGACCCAATGCCCCGATCGGCGCCCGGCAGCCTCCGCCCGAGGCGCGCAGTAGCCGTCGCTCTGCCTCCACCGAACGACGCGTGTCCGCGTCGTCGAGCGCGGCGACCGCCCGTCGGGTGGCCGCATCAGCGGTCCTGATCTGGATGGCCAAGGCTCCCTGCCCTGGGGCGGACGGCATGGTCGCGAAACCCAACACGGACGAGATCCGGTCGGCACGGCCCAGGCGCCGCAGGCCGGCCGCGGCGAGCACCAGGGCGTCCGTCTCGCCCGCATCCAGTCGCCGTAGCCGGGTGTCGACGTTGCCGTGCAGCGGATGGACGCTCAGGTCCGGTCGCGCCGCTCGCAGGAAGGCCGATCGGCGGGGGCTGTCCGTCCCGACCCTGGCACCGACCGGGAGGGCATCCAGGCCGGTCGCCCGCATCCCGACCTGGAGGACGAGGACGTCCTCCGGCCACTCGCGCGGCAGGTAGGCAGCGATGGTGAGCCGAGGATCCTCATCGGTCGGGACGTCCTTGGCGCTGTGGACCGCGACGTCGACGGTGCCTGATAGCAGCGCCTGTTCGATAGCGGTCACGAACGCACCCTCGCCCCATGTCGTGTCGGGCGACCGCCGATCACCGTCCGTCGCGATCGCCTCGATCCCTACGTCCACGCCGGACTCGCCCAGCGCGGCCGCAACGAGCTGCGCCTGGACGAGAGCGAGAGCACTTCCGCGCGTGCCGATACGGATCGTGCCGGACTTGGTGATCGTCATGAGCCGAACAGGTCCTCGGCAGCCTGGCGCCGGCGACCGTTGGGGTCGCTCCTCAGGCGCTCGAGCGGCACCCGAAAGAGCTGGGCGGCGACCATCCGGGTCAGGGCGTCGAGGTGCTCCTGCGCGGCGGGGCTCAGTTCCGGCCGTTCAGCGAGGTACGACGCGACGGCGGCCGCCCGTTGTCGCTCGATGCGCGACGCGAGGTCGCCGGCGATCGACCGGGACCGGTCCACCCGGGCCGACAGATAAGCGTCCAGCGTGTCCATGGCCAGGCGGGTCAGGCGCTCGCGGTAGCGAGCCCGCAGCCCATCGTCGTCCGTCACGCGCGCCAGAGCGTCGATATCGATCAGGCCCGCCCCGAGCGCAGCCCGGACGCTCATCGGGACGGACGGCGGCATCGAGAGGTCCACGACGATCGGGACCCTGCCCAGGTACACCTCGGTCGTGGCCGACATCTGCCATGGCCCACCCAGGGCGACGATGACCGCTTCGACTGTCGCCAGGCGCACACCCGGGTCCAGCGGCCAGGCGGGACGGCCATGCCGATCGGCCAGGGCCTGGGCGTGCGCGGAGCTCCGTGACGCCACGACCGGGTGCAGACCGCGGGCCAGCGCGGCACGCACCAGGACGTCGCCCATCGACCCGGAGCCCACGACCAGGATGGTGCCCCCGCCGCGTGCGCCACGAACGGCGTCGACGCGGTCCAAGGCCGCGTCGGCCAGGGATCTCGGCGAGGCGCTCTTCCCATCCGTGGGGCGCCACGAACGCCCCATACGACCGGCTCGCAACGCCATGTCCACGAGTCGATCCAGATCCGGCCCCAACGAGCGCGCTCGCCGTGCCCCAGCGGCGGCCGTGCGCACCTGGTGGATCAGCTGGTCCTCGGCCAGGACCGCCGAGTGCAGCCCGACCGTCAGCTCGATCAGACGCGAGGCAGCTGCGCTACCGCGAAGCATGCGCATTCCCGACCGTTCGAGTGCGAGCTTCTCGTCCGTGCCCAGCGGACGGCTTTCGTCGACGTACAGCTCCACGCGATGACACGTGGCGACGAGGAGCCGGCCATCGGCACCGGCGAGTCGCTCGGCAATGGGCGCCACGTCAACGCGTCCCGCGGCGTCCATCTCCGGCGCGGCGGCGACGAAGGCCGCGACGCGCGGCTCGAGGACGTGGGTCACGGGTTGCGGTCGTGCAGGCGAGATGGCTGGATGGACTGCTGCGAGCCGGCCCGGATCCGATGGCCTGACATCGTCGCGATCAACAGTCGGTCGAGTGCGCGTTCCGCCTCCTCGAACAGGGTCGTGACCTCCGCCGTATCGAATCCGCGTCGTGCGGCCACGGCACCGACTTCGGCGAGGAACGGGCGACGGAACGCGAGGAACCCTTCGACCACGTCACTCATGGCGAGGCGCAAGTCGGCTCCCAGCCGTCCGTACTCGACGGCCAAAGTCGTGGCCTCGCGCAGGTGCGCCTGGCGGGATTCGTCATCGGACGCATCGAGGTGGGCGACGAGTTCCCACGCGAGTCGGCGACCGAGCTGCCGGAATGCCTCACGGTCGTTGCCATCCAGCGTCGCGATCCAGGCTGCCTGGCGGAGTACCGGTACCGCATCCCTGCGATAGGCGCGCCGGAGTCGCGTCGGCGTAAGCCCGTCACCGACTCCCAGTTCAGGGCGACGCGCTCGGTCCGATGGCAGCATCCGCTCGAGCGACTCTCGGCTGAATCGGCGGTGTCCACCCGGCGTCGTGAACGGGCGGAGCCGGCCCGAATCGGACCAGCGTCGGACAGTAGCGGTCGAGACGCCGAGCAGACGGCTGGCATCGCCAAGGCTGAGCCAATGCGGCGCGGCGGAGGGACGGCGACGGTCGTCGGTCATGGAAATACCTAGGCAAATCTATGCAAATCGCTCGTTTCGTCACAACGATACCGCATTCGCTACCTCGTCGTTGGCGCTCGGTACCATCGAGGCGATGCGATTCGGAGCGGCGTTCTGGATCAACCGAACGACCTGGCCGGACCTGCGCTCGGCCTGCCTGTCGGTCGAGCACGCCGGCTGGGATTCGCTATGGATCGACGACCATCTGCTCGCTGATGAGGGTGATCCGAACGACGCGAAGCTGGAGGGCTGGACGACGCTTGCGGCGCTGGCGGTCCTGACCTCGCACGTCCGCCTCGGCCTCCTCGTGGCAGCCAACACGTTCCGGCCGCCCGGACTGACCGCGAAGCTGGCCACCACCCTGGATCAGCTGAGCAGCGGTCGCGCCGTCCTGGGGATCGGCGGCGGATGGTTCGAGCGCGAGCACGCGGCCTACGGCATCGACTTCGGCGCGGGCTTCGGCGAGCGCCTCGACCGCCTAGACGAGGCCGTCGGGCTCATCCGGCGCCTGCTCGATGGCGAGACGGTCACCCACGAGGGGCGCTTCTACCGGCTTGAGGGCGCGATCTGCGAACCGCGGCCGATCCAGCGTCGCCTGCCGATCCTCATCGGCGGCTCCGGCCCGAACAAGACGCTGCGCACGACCGCCCGCTACGCCGACCTGTGGAACGGCTACGGCGAGCCGGCCGGCATCGCGGCGACATCGGACATCCTGCGCCAGCGCTGCGTGGAGATCGGCCGACCCTTCGCCGATATCGAGCGGACGGTCACCCTCCACGCGGTCATCCGCGACACCCCGGAGGCGGCGGACGCGGCCTGGGAACCGGTTGCCCGACGGCACGGGCTGGAGGGCCGGGTCGGCGCCGACGGGACGGAGCGCGGACTGACAGTCGGTGGTTCACCGGCAGAGGTGGCCGCATTCGTCGAGGGCTACCGAGCGGTCGGTGTCAGCGAGGTCATCTTCGTCTTCCGCGACCCGTTCGACCTGGAGTCGATCGAGCGCATCCGGGAGGTGCGCTCAGCGCTCGGCAGCTGACCCGGAGGCCGTCCGCTCCCATAGCGTCGCTGCCACCACCTCGGCGACGATCGAGTCGACGATGGCCCGGGTCAGCGGCTCCCCTGCCCCGGCCGGCACGCGCTGGACGAGGGCGCCGCGGCGAAGGACGGTCGCATCGACCTCCGCATCCGCCGCTGAGCCCTCGTAGAGCAGGACGCGATGGCCGGCCCAGGCAAGGTACACGCCGGTGTGCAGCCAGTCGGTCGTGTCGTAGGCCCGCGCCGCCAGCCGCGGGGCCTCGCGGAGCATGAGTGCAGCCTGTTCGGCGAGCCCGATCAGCGCGGCGTCAGCCAGGACGTCGATGGCGGGTGCACCGTCGAGGCCATCAACGATCGGAGGGCTCCAGGCATCGACAGTCGCGAGTCGCGCCGCGAGCCCGTCGACGGCCGGGCGGAGGCGGTCCGGTGTCGTCAGGCCGGTCGCGAGGACCAGGGCCGCGATCGTCGCCCGGAACGTGCGACCGGCGATCCCCGAGGCTTCGACGCCGGCCTGGAGCGGGAGGATCGCGTCCGCGTTGGCGGCGAGGGGCGACGCCGGGTCGTTCGTGACCGCGACGACCAGGCTGCGACCCCGGTGCGCGGCGGCGGCCTCGATCACCTCGGCTGTCCGCCCGGAGGCGGAGATCGCGAACAGCACGAGGCCCTCGGCGGGTGGGGTCGCGGCGGAGGTCCCAGCCGACTCGACCCAGGCCGTGCCTCCGTGATGCTGGACCTGGGCCGCCACGAGCTGCGCCGCGAAGCGGGAGCTGCCGAGGCCCGTGAACAGGAACCGGCGACGTCCGCCGAGATCGGGCCCCTCGAAGGTGTCCAGCAGTCGCGTGATGGCGTCCGGCGAGGCTGCGATGTCGGCCCGGAACAGCTCGACGCGGTCGGTGGTCACGTGCGGCCCTGCCCGGTCGTCCCGGCGGCGGCCGCGAGCCCGCGAAGACCGTCCATCGGCGCCCATAGCCAGGACGGAAGGTAGGTCGCCGCGTAGGCGACCTCGTACAGCTCCTTGTCGACCTCGAGAGCGAGGAGGAGATCGGGATCGATGTCCACCCAGACGCGTTCATCGCGAAGGGCGGCACGATAGCCGTCGAGGAAACGCTCGCGCGAGCGGTCCAGCCAGACGGGCAGGTCCAGGCCGGGCGACTCGAGCGGTCCGCCGTTCGCGTGCTCGGCGCGCCGTCCCGCGCTCCGGCCGACGTGGTCGATCGAGCGCAGCATCGAGGCGACATCGCGCAGGGGATGCCGGTGGGCGCGGCGCTCGTCGGGGGTGCTCAAGGGCTCGCCCTCGAAGTCGATGATCCGGAAGCCATCGGGCGCGACCAGGATCTGGCCGAGGTGCAGGTCGCCGTGAGCGCGGATCACCTCCGGCGTCGTCGACTGGCCCTCGAGGACCGTGAGGATCTGCGCGAGCCGCGGGGCGAGGGCACGCAGGGTCTTGCCATCCGCGGTCCTGGCTGGGAGCAGGTCCATGGCGCGGTCCATGTTCTCGCGGGCGCGGTCCGCCCAGGCACGAAGCTCGCCGCGGGTCGCCTCGCGGGGCGCCATCTCCGTGAGGCCATGGCCGGTCGGGTCGGCGGCGAGCGCCGCGTGCAGCCCGCCGGTCAACCCGCCAAGGTCGGCAGCGACCTCCGTCGCGAACTCCGTCGTCACCGCGCCCGGGGCGAGGAGCCAGGCCGTCAGGGTCTCGGCGATCGACTCGTACGCGTCGGTCGCGTCGGGGACGTACTGCTGAGCCATGGCCAGGGTGGTCGTCCCATGGCGGGCCTCGACGAGCTCCACGAATCCGGCCAGCGGCGGCACCGCGGCGAACCGGGCCTGCTCGCTGAGGAACGCGGTCATCTCGAGATCCGGGTTGAGGCCGGGCTGGAGGCGCCGGTAGACCTTCTGGAGGATCTCGTCCCCCAGGACGACGATCGTGTTGCTCTGGTCCGTGCCGGGATCCCGTTCCGGGCCGGGTCCGGCGGCGGGCATCGCGGGACCGGGCCGGCACACGAGGGCCGCGGTGATGGTGGGGTCGTCGGGGTCGTGGCGGAGGGCGGGCACGGTGCGGCCCTCGGCCATCGCCGCGGCCATGGCCCGCCACGCGCCGTCGCCGGCTGCTGCCTCCCGGAGCGGTTCGCCGGTCAGGGCGAACTGGTAGCGCTGGCGCGCGCCGTCATCCAGGGTCAGGGTCGTGACGGCCAGGAGGTGCGGCGCGGCCTCGTCCAGGACGAACGCCTCATCGAGCTCGAGGCGCTGGATGGTCCGGCCTTTCGCCCCGAACCACCGCTGTTCCGTCAGTCGTGCGCGATCGAGCCCGTCCAGGGCGGCCTGGACCGCGGCGCGCGTGGTCATCGGGGGTGCCTCACGGCGGCGCGTGCATCGAACGCACACAACAGGGCTTTGGCGCGGTCGTGGCCGGGTGAGGCCGTCATAGGTGCGGCATCCGATGGCGCAGTTTCGACCAGGAGCGGACCGGCGACGGCCCCGGACCGGTGCTCGTGCCAGGAATGGCGCATCAGATGCGTCATCGCGGACTCCAGCCACGGCCGCCGCGACCGTTGTGTGCATCGAGTGCACGCCGGCGCAGCCGATGCGCCATCAGATGCACCGAATCGACGCGAGAGGGCCTGGGGCGACCCCGGCCGTGCCCCGCGAGCCCCGGTCCCCCGATCCCGGAGCTCAGCTGCCGGTATTGATCATCACGTGCTTGACGAACGTGTAGTCCTCGAGCGCGTACTTCGAGCCGTCCTTGCCCCAACCCGACTGCTTCACGCCACCGTGCGGCGTTTCCGAGGCCAGGGTGAAGTGCTCGTTGACCCAGACGTGACCGAACTCGAGCGCCTTCGCGACGCGCATGGCCTTGCCGATGTCGGACGTGAAGATCGATGACGCCAGGCCGTAGGGCGTGTCGTTGGCCCAGGCGATGGCCTGGTCCGCGTCGCTGAAGCGCTGGACCGTGACGACCGGCCCGAAGATCTCGTCCTGGATGATCTCGCTCTTCTGGTCGGCGCCGGCGATGACGGTCGGGGCGTAATACGCACCGGCCCGTTCCGGCCGCTCGCCACCGACCACGATCTCCGCGCCCGCACGCGCGCGGTCGACCATGCCCTGGACCTTGTCGGCCTGGGCACCGGCGATCAGTGAACCCATCTCGATGTCGTCGCCCTCGGCGGGATCGCCCCACTTGATGGTCCGGACCTGGTCGGCCAGGGCCGACACGAACTTGTCGTATACGGCCGGCCCGGCGATGACCCGTGTGGCCGCGGTGCAGTCCTGGCCGGAATTCCAGTACCCGGCGAAGCGAAGCGTTTCCGCCGCGAGCTCCACGTCAGCGTCGTCGAAGACGATGATCGGCGCCTTGCCACCAAGCTCCAGGACCAGGCGCTTGACCGAGTCGGCGGCGATCTTCGCGATGCGCTTGCCGGTCACGGTGTCGCCGGTGATGGACACCATGCGGACCTTGGGGTGACCCACCAGCGCGTCGCCGATGTCACCACCGGAGCCGGACAGCACGTTCACCACGCCCGGGGGAAAGACCTCGGCCAGGATCTCGGCGAAGGCCAGGGCCGTCAGCGGCGTCCGCGCAGACGGCTTGAGAACCACCGTGTTGCCCGTGGCCAGCGCCGGCCCGAGCTTCCACGAAGCCATGTACAGCGGGTAATTCCAGGGCGCGATCGAGGCCACGACCCCGATCGGATCGCGCCGGATGATCGACATGTGACCCGCCACGAACTCATTCGCGGCGAGGCCGTCCATCACCCGCGCGGCCCCTGCGAAGAAGCGGAACAGGTCGGAGCAGACGGCCATCTCATCGATCGCCGCGCCCACCGGCTTGCCCGCGTTCGCGCTCTCCAGGCGACCCAGCTCGTCGGCCTTCGCGTCGAGCTTGTCGGCGACCTTGAGGAGCAGCAGCGAGCGATCCTGGGGCGTCGTCTTCTTCCAGGACTGGAACGCCTCGTCGGCCGCGTTGACCGCGCGATCAACGTCCTCGGCGGAGCTCGCCGGCACGGTGCCGATGACCTGGTCGTTGGCCGGGTTGATGACCTCGGCCGTGCGCCCATCCGCGGCGTCCACGAACGAGCCGCCGATGAACTGCTGGTAGGTCTTGACGCGGTCGAGGGTGTCGGTCACGGAAACGGCCTCCTGGGACGTGACGGGTCGGACGGGAAGTGTCGCCATCGTAGCCCCGCCGTGGAAGTCCGTCCCGCGGTGTGGGCGAGGGACTGTCGTGTGTCTGTAACGCCGACGGGACTTGCAGCAGACCGTCGCGGAGTCGCGACCGACCACCATCGTGCCAACCCATTCAGCGGCCCCCTCGAGCGGCTCCCTTCGCCTGCTCCCCCGCCGCGCTTTCCGCGCTCGACGCGGCCGCCGCCGACCAACCCGCCAGACCGATGGGTAGCGGCAGACCCTGCACAGGAGCTTCGATACATGTCAGGACACGATCCCAACTCGAGCGGGCGGCGTTTTCGCTTCGCCGCGATCCTTGCCGGCCTGGCCATCGTTGCGGCCGCCTGCGGCACCAATGACGCCAGCACGGCACCGGGCGGCGAAGCAAGCCAGGCCCCGGTCGCCAGCGCCGCGGGCCCGATCGAGGGCACGCTGACCGTGTGGGCCATGGGCAACGAGGGCGTCAAGCTCAAGGTGCTCGCCGACGCGTTCATGGCCGACAACCCGGGCACCACGGTCAACGTGACCCCGGTGGACTGGGGCCAGGCCGTGGCCAAGCTCCAGACCGCGATCGCGGGCGGCCAGACGCCCGACGTGAGCCAGATGGGCACGGACATGATGGGTCAGTTCGCTGAGACCGGCGCCCTGGAAGCCGTCCCCGCCAACTTCGACTCCAAGACGTTCTTCGAGAGCGCCTGGAACACCAACATCGTCGGTGACACCGTGTTCGGCGTGCCGTGGTACGTCGAGACGCGCCTCCTCTACTACCGCACCGATATCGCCGAGAAGGCCGGGATCACGACCGCACCGGCGACCATGGACGACCTCACGACCATGGCCAAGGCCATGCAATCCAAGGGCGAGGCCGAATGGGGCATCTCGCTGGGCACCAAGAACTGGCAGGAGTACCTGCCCTTCCTGTGGTCGAACGGCGGCGCCGTCATGGACGACGCGGGCACGTTCCAGCTGAACAGCCCGCAGGCGGTCGAGGCGCTGACCACCTACAGCTCGTACTTCACCGATGGCCTGTCGCCGACGTCCGTCCCCGAAGGCTTCGATATCACGCCGGCCTTCGTGTCCGGCACGCACCCGATGTTCTTCTCCGGCCCCTGGCATCTGGGCCTCATCAAGGAGGCCGGCGGCGCCGAGATCGAGGGCAAGTGGGCCATCGCTCCGATGCCCAAGGCCGAGAGCTCGACGTCCTTCCTGGGCGGCA
Organism: Candidatus Limnocylindrales bacterium; assembly: GCA_051306295.1. Taxonomy (GTDB): domain Bacteria; phylum Chloroflexota; class Limnocylindria; order Limnocylindrales; family CSP1-4; genus SPCO01. Next base: position 1,279 of record JBPPMZ010000112.1, on the reverse strand, counting down.
GCAACCTCGTGGTCTACAAGGCCAGCGAGAACAAGGACCTCGCCTGGAAGTTCGTCCAGTACCTGACGGATCCGGCGACCCAGGTCGCCTGGTACGCCGAGGTGACCGACCTTCCGGCCGTCGCGTCCGCCTGGGACGATGCCGCGCTGAAGGCCGACCCGAACGTCGCGATGTTCGGCGAGCAGCTCAAGAGCACCCAGGCCCAGCCCGCGATCTCCACCTGGAGTGAACTGGCCGAGGCCCTGAACGCCACGCTCGAGAAGCTGACGACCGGCGGCATGACGCCGCAGGACGCCGCCGATGCGATGCAGGCGGACGCCGAGAGGATCGGGACGGGCCGCTGAGGTGACCGTCCCGGCGCTCGCCCAACGAAGCGTCAAGCCGGTGGTGGTGAAAGCCACCACCACCACCTCCCTGCGCCAGAACCTGACGGGCTGGGCCTTCGCGGCCCCGTTCATGATCCTGTTCAGCGTCTTCCTGGCGTTCCCGATCATCGCGGCCTTCCTGCTCAGCTTCACGAGCTTCGGGCTGCGTGACCTCCAGAACCCGGTCGGCACCTCGTTCGTCGGGCTCCAGAACTACATCGACCTGCTGGGCGACGCCAAGTTCTGGAAGTCGCTCGGCAACACGGTCTTCTTCGTCGTCGTCGGCGTGCCGATCACGCTGGCCTTCGGGCTGCTCATCGCCAACGCGCTCAATCGCGGCGTGACCCGCTTCCGCACGGCCTTCCGGGTCGGCTACTACCTGCCGGTCATCACCAGCATCGTGGCCATCGCGGTCGTCTGGCGCTTCCTGCTCAACCCGGACGTCGGCCTCATCAACATGGCCCTGGGCGCCGTCGGCATCGATGGACCGGCCTGGCTCGCCGATCCGGCACTGGCCATGCCCTCGATCATCGCCATGGCGGTCTGGCGCAACCTGGGCTTCGCCATGATCGTGTTCCTGGCGGGCATGCAGGCCATCCCGGCATCGCTCTACGAGGCGGCCTCGCTGGACGGAGCCGGCCGCTGGCAGGCCTTCCGGAACATCACCATCCCGCTCCTGCGCCCGACGATCCTGTTCATGACCGTCATCACCACCATCGGCTACCTCCAGCTGTTCGAGGAGCCGTTCGTGATGACCGCCGGCGGGCCGCTCGACGCGACCCTGTCCGTGACGATGTACATGTACCAGCAGGGCTTCACGTTCTTCCACCAGGGCTACGCCTCGGCGATCGCCTACGTGCTGTTCCTGATCGTGGCGATCATCGCCTTCCTGCAGTTCCGGTTCCTCCGGTCGG
>JBPPMZ010000111.1:0-16954 GCA_051306295.1 Candidatus Limnocylindrales bacterium | reverse complement strand
GCGCCGACCCCGACCGCGACCCCGATCACCCCGATCGCCGCCGCGCGCGTAGCGACCGACGGCACGTCCCTGACCGTGGTCGGCATCCTGACGACCGACCTCGGAGCCCTCGAATCCGGTCGAGCGGCGTTCGTCGAGGACAGCACGGCCGGCATCGCCATCTACCTCGACGCGACGGTGGCCTCCTCGATCCCGGCCGGGACACGCATCCAGGCGACCGGGACCGTCGGTTCGCGCTACGACCAGCGAACCCTCCGCGTCGACGAGGCTGATGTCGTCGTCATCGATGCGCCGGGCCTGCCGATGGCTCCGACCACGTCGACCGGGTCCGCGACCGAGTCGATGGAGGGCCTTCGCCTCGCGGTCACCGGCACGGCCCTCTCTGGGACGGATGAACTGGCCGACGGACTCGCCGTCCACATCGACGATGGATCCGGACCGATCCGGCTGGTGATCGGCGCCGCGGCCCTGGCTGGGCGCACGGTCGAGCCGGGGATGACGGTCGTGGCTCGCGGGACACTGGGGCAGCGGGACAGCACCGGCACCGGGACGAGCGGCTATCGGCTGTATGTGACCGTCGCCGGCGACCTGGACCTCACGGCTCCGCCGACGCCGACGCCGACGCCGACCCTGACCCCGACGCCGACGCCGACGCCGACCCTGACCCCGACGCCGACCGTTGCTCCGACGCCCGACCCGACGGCTTCGCCGAGCCCTGAGCCCACGCCGACTCCGAGCGCCACAGCGTCCACCAGCCCGACCCCGACGGCGGCCCCTTCCTCCACACCCACATCGACTCCATCGACGGATATCGCGGCCGCCCGACGGCTGCCCATCGGAACGCAGGTCACGGTCAGCGGCGTGGTCACGGCCGAGCCCGGTCGCCTCGGGACGCCGCCGCTCCTCGCCATCGCCGACGCCTCCGGAGCGATCGTCGTGCGCCTGCCCGACGGCGCCTCGCGGCCGACCCGTGGCCAACTGATCGAGGTCGTCGGGACGCTGGCCGATCCATACGGCCAGATCGAGGTTCGCGCTCGGGACCTCGACCAGGTCCGGGTCGTGGGCAACGGCCCGCTCCCCGGCGCCAAGGCCGTTCCGGGCGCCGGCCTCGTCGAACCCCTCGAGGCGCACCTCGCCACCGTCACCGGTGTCGTGGCGACGCGACCAGCCAAGGCGACGAGCGGCGACATCGCCTTCGATCTCGAACTGACGACCGGCAGCCGAGTTCGGATCGCCGCGGATGGATCGAGCCGCCTCGGTCCGACGGCCGTGACGGTCGGCGCCACGGTTCGCCTGGTCGGCGTCGTCGGTCAGCGAGCCAGCCGCAAGGGCGTCCTCGACGGCTACCGGCTCTGGCTGCGCGATGCCGACGACATCGCGAAGGTCGCCAGCGCGCCCGCCGGTTCGCCGGCCCCGAGCGGCGGTCCGGGTGCCACGCCGACCACGGATCTCGACGCGGTGCCGGCCCTCTTGACGATCGCCCGCGCGCTCACGTTGACGGATCGCGATGTCCGCATCGAGGCCGTGGTCACGGCTGGTGCGGCCCTGCTCGATGCGAGTGGCCGACGGATCGTCGTCCAGGACGCCTCGGGGGCCATCGAGGTCCTGCTCGCGGCGCAGAGCGGGGCGCCCGGGATCGGTGATCGGCTGCGGATCGTCGGCCGCATCGGTTCGGCATACGGGGCGCCGCGTCTTCGGGCCACCGCTGTCGACCGGCTCGGCAGCGGCCCTGTCCCGGCGCCACTCGAGGTCCGTGGGCCCCTGACGGCGGCCCACGCGTGGCGGCTGGTGACCGTCCGCGGACGCGTCGCGGACACGAAGAAGCTCGGGGATCGGTGGCGCGCCGAGGTCGTGGTCGGGGCGCAGCGCATCGTCGTGACGGGCCAGCCCGCCGCAGGTATCGAGATCGATCGTATCGCCGAGGGATCCGTGGTGTCGGTCACGGGTATCGTCCGGCGCGCCTACCCGAACGCCACGGACCAGCGAGCCGCCCTGCTGCCACGGTCCAGCGCCGATGTGCGAACCGTCGCCTCCGCCTCACCTGGCGCTGATCGGAACGACGACCGGACCACCGGAGCGTCGTCCGACAACGCTCCCGCTGCGCGGGCGGGCGCGGCAAACCCCGACGGACGCGAGCAGCCGCTCACGGCCGTCCCCGACGCCGACCTGGCCGACCTCGCCACCGTGGTCGGCCAGGTGGTCCGAGTCGGCGGCCTGGTCACGGACCTGACGACCGACGGCTTCCAGCTCGACGACGGCACCGCCATCGCGCCCGTCCGCCTCTCCGGCGAGGCGACCGCGTTCGCCCCGCTCATCGAGCCCGGCGACGCGATCAACGTGCACGGCCTGGTCGAGGAACTCGGCGACGGATGGATCGTGGCCGTGAGCGATCCGGCCGCCATCGCGCTCGGACTCGATCTCGGCTCGGCCGCGTCGGTCGTGCCGGGCCCATCGCCCTCGCTGGATGCCGCCTCCGCGACGGCCGGAGTTGACGGGCAGCCCGTTCGATCCGCCGGCCTGGACGACGGTTTCGGCTCGGTACCGGGCGGCGCCGCCGGGCTGGCCTGGGTCGTCCTGGTCGCTCTTGCATCGGTCGCGGTGACCGCCCTGCGCCGCCGCCACGCCCGTCGTCTCATGGCCGGCCGAGTCGCGGCCCGGCTGGCAGCGTTCGTCGGCCCGACGCCGACCCGGACGACGGATGCAGCCCCCGAGCGTGACCTGAGGGTGACCTGAGCGTGGGCCACGCACGATGACCGCGTTCTTGCCGTGCTTGACGCTCCTGAATCAACGGGACTATCCTCGGCCGCAGTTTCGCGCCAGCGAAGCAGCCACATGAACATGGGGAGAGGTCTTGCCGAACGCGGACACCCGCGTGGACAGCCTACGAGATCGCCGCATCGCGATCCCCGAAGGCGACCGGCAGTACCACATCGGACTCGGACCGGGCGACCTGGCCGAGTACATCCTCCTCCCCGGTGACCCGGATCGGACTGCCAACATCGCCGCGCGCTTCGAATCGATCGAGATGGAGCACCGGCATCGGGAGTTCGCCTCGGCGACCGGGTCGTATCGGGGCCAGCGGATCTCGGCCGTCTCGACCGGGATCGGCACCGACAACGTCGAGATCGTGGTGGCCGAGATCCTGGCGATCACGGAGCGACCCACGTTCATCCGGGTCGGATCATGCGGAGCGCTCCAGCCGGAGATGGACCTGGGCCACCTGGTCATCACCACGGGCGCGGTCCGCCTCGAATCGACCACGAGCTACTTCGTCCATGATGGGTTCCCGGCGGTCGCGGACTACGAGGCCGTCAGCGCGCTCATCGAGGCCGCCGAGCGGCTCGGCCATCGGTACCACGTCGGGCTGACGGCAACGGCTCCGGGATTCTTCGGGGCGCAAGGGCGTCCCATCCCGCAGCTGCCCATCCGCTACCCTGACCTGGCTGAGGACATGGCGCGCCAGCGCGTCATGAACTTGGAGATGGAAGCGTCGGCCCTGTTGGTCCTCGCCACGCTCGCCCGATGTCGAGCCGGTGTCGTCTGCGCGGTCTACGCCAATCGGACCACCGGCCAGTTCATCGGTGGGCCGGCCAAGGATGCAGCCGAAGTGGCGTGCGTCGAGACAGGCCTTGAGAGCCTGCTCGTCCTCGCCGAGATGGATGCCCAGAAGCGCGCGGCATCGACGGACCGCTGGCGGCCGTCGCTGTGGGCGAGCACATGAACCAGGATGGATCACGCGTCCATCGACCCACGCGCCCCCGATGAGCGGATGCGGGACAAGGGTTCCCGCAACGCCTCGCCGCAACCCGAGGAGGAGCCCCGATGGCTGAGGCCTACTGCGTCAAGGACAAGCAGAAGGTGGAAGTTCAGAACGCCCAGCAGATCACCATGAAGAACGGCAAGCCCGCGCTTCAGGGCACCTGCCCGATCTGCGGCGGCAAGGTCTTCAAGATCGGCGGCTGACGCCGAGCGTCAACTGCGCTGAACGGGATGGCCCCTGCCGGTAACGGCGGGGGTCATCCCATGTCCGGGCCAACGCGTCCTCGCTTGCTGGCAGCAAGCATCTCGGCACGAATGTGCGTCTCCGGCCTGGCCAACCCGCCGGATCGTGCGTTCTGGACCGCGGCGTCGTGCCCGTTCGTTCTGGATCGCTTGCTCACCCCAAGCACGCGCCGGCCCCAAGCCCCAGCCGGCCTGGCGGCGATGGATCGGCCCGGGCCCTCCCATGTCCGGGCCGAACGGCAATCGTTGGTGGGCCAGGTGGCCCATCGGTCCCGCTGGGCCGCCTTGCTAGAATGGGCTCGTTCCCGCGCGGAAGTCCGCGCCCCCCACATCCCGATCCCATGACGACGGTCCGCGATGGGCCGTCCCGCAAGGCACGGGTGGCGCTTGTCGCGCACCCAGGAGGACCAGCCCATGACGACCCGGGTCGGCATCAACGGTTTCGGCCGCATCGGCCGCCAGTCCCTCAAGGCCATGATCGAACGCGCCCCCGACGTCGAAGTCGTGGCCGTCAACGACCTGGTCGACGCGGAGATGAACGCGCTGCTGTTCAAGTACGACTCGACGTACGGCCGTTACGACGGCGAGGTCAAGGCAGGCGACCACTCGATCATCATCGACGGCCGCGAGATCCGCATCCTGGCCGAGAAGGATCCGGCGAATCTGCCCTGGAAGGACCTGGGCGTGGACATCGTCCTGGAGTCCACCGGCATCTTCACCGATGCCGCCAAGGCCCGCGCCCATATCGATGCCGGCGCCCAGAAGGTCATCATCAGCGCCCCGGCCAAGGGTGAGGACATCACCATCGTGCTCGGCGTCAACGACGAGAAGTACGATCCGGCGAGTCATCACATCATCAGCAACGCAAGTTGCACGACGAACTGCCTGGCCCCCGCCGCCAAGGTCGTCCACGACCTGGTGACGATCGAAAAGGGCCTGATGAACACCATCCACAGCTACACGAACGACCAGCGCATCCTGGACGTGGCGCACAAGGATCCGCGCCGTGCCCGGAGCGCCGGCCAGAACATCATCCCGACGACGACGGGCGCGGCCAAGGCGCTATCCCTGGTCATCCCGGACCTCAAGGGCAAGTTCGACGGGTTCAGCCTGCGCGTGCCGACCCCGACCGTGAGCGTCGTCGACTTCACCGCGACGGTCGCCCGCGACACCAGCGTCGAGGAGCTCAACGAGGCGTTCCGGGCTGCGGCCGCCGGCCCGATGCAGGGCATCCTCGGCGTGTCGGACGAGCCGCTCGTCTCGATGGACTTCAAGGGCGACGCGCGCTCGTCGATCATCGACGGCGACTCGACCATGGTCCTGGGCGGGAACATGGTCAAGGTCATCGCCTGGTACGACAACGAGTGGGGCTACAGCTGCCGGGTCGCCGACCTGGTCGCCCACGTCGCCGCCCGGCTGCCGGTCGGGGCCGCCTGACCCGCATCGACCCTGCCGACGTACGGCGGACGCGCCGAAGCGCCCGCCCGCCGGACTGACGCCCTCGATCGACATCGGGTCGAGCCGCCGGTCGCCCGGCCCGGTCCGCCCCGCCCAAGGAGCCATGCATGGACAAGCTCTCCGTCCGCGACGCCGACGTCGCCGGCAAACGCGTGTTCGTCCGCGTCGACTTCAACGTCCCGCTGGCCGACGGCAAGGTGACCGACGACTCCCGCATCCGGGCCGCCATCCCGACCATCAACCTGCTGCTCGCTGCGGGCGCCCGGGTCGTGCTGGCCAGCCACCTGGGACGGCCGGACGGCAAGGTCACGGACAGCCTGCGTCTGCGCCCCGTCGGGCAGCGGCTGACCGAGCTCCTGCGACGCAACGTCCCGGTCACCGGCGACGCCCTGGGGATAGGCACGGAGGACGCGGTCAAGCGCCTGCGCCCAGGCGAGATCATCCTCCTGGAGAATCTGCGCTTCCACGCCGCGGAGGAGAAGAACGACCCCGAGTTCGCGGCCAAGCTCGCGAGCTACGCGGACATCTTCGTCAACGACGCGTTCGGGACGGCCCACCGGGCGCACGCCTCGACGGTCGGCATCGCGAAGCTCCTGCCCGCCTACGCCGGCCTGCTCATGGAGCGGGAGCTGGAGATGCTCTCCAACCTGCTCGAGGCCCCGGCGCGCCCGTTCGCCGCGATCCTTGGCGGAGCGAAGGTCAGCGACAAGATCAAGGTCATCGACCATCTCCTGGCCAAGGTCGACATGCTGATCCTGGGCGGCGGGATGGCCAACACGTTCCTTCTCGCCCAGGGCAAGGCCATCGGCAAGAGCCTGGCCGAACCCGACCGGGTCGACGAGGCGCGCCGCATCCTGGCCACAGCCGAGGAGCGCGGGGTCCGCATCGTCCTTCCGGTCGACGTCATCGTCGCCAAGGAAGTGACCCGCGGCACGGAGTACAAGACGCTGCCCGCGGAGAAGATCCCGGCCAGCTGGCACATCGTCGACCTCGGCAAGGCCAGCCAGGACCTCATCGTCGAGGCGCTGGCCGAGGCGAAGACCGTGTTCTGGAACGGCCCACTGGGTGTGTTCGAGATCCCCTCGTTCGCCCACGGTACCAAGGCCGTGGCGCGCATGCTCGCCGATGCAGCCGACCACGGGGCGACCGTCGTCGTCGGTGGTGGCGACAGCGTCGCGGCCATCACCCAGCAGGGCCTGGCCGACCGGATGACCCATATCTCGACCGGCGGCGGCGCCTCCCTCGAATTCCTCGAGGGTCGCGAGCTGCCGGGCGTGACCGTCCTGCTCGATCGGCCGGCCGCGGGCGCGGCCACGAGCGCCCCGACATCGGAGACCCCCGCGTGACGACCATCGACTTCATCGACGCCCGCGAGATCCTGGATTCGCGCGGCAATCCGACCGTCGAGGTCGACGTCGTCCTGGCCGACGGCTCGGTCGGCCGCGCCGCGGTCCCGAGTGGCGCCTCGACCGGCGCGCACGAGGCGGTCGAACTCCGCGACGGCGACAAGGGCCGATTCGGGGGCAAGGGCGTGCTCAACGCCGTCGCCAACGTGACCGAGCGCATCGCCCCGGAGCTGCTGGGCCTGGACGCGGCCGATCAGGCCGGCGTGGACGCCCTCCTCGTCGATCTCGACGGGACCCCGAACAAGGGCGAGCTGGGGGCGAATGCCATCCTGGGCGTATCGCTGGCCGTGGCCCACGCGGCCGCCGCGTCGTACGACCTGCCGCTCTACCGCTATCTGGGCGGTGTCGGGGCGCGGACGCTGCCGGTCCCCATGTTCAACATCCTCAATGGCGGCAAGCACGCCCAGGACTCCACTGACTTCCAGGAGTTCATGGTCATGCCCGTCGGCATGTCCACGTTCAGCGACGCGCTGCGGGCCGGGGCGGAGATCTTCGGCGCGCTGCGCGGCATCCTGCACGATGAGGGCCACGCCACGGGCCAGGGCGACGAGGGCGGGTTCGCCCCGTCCCTGCGGTCCAACCAGGCGGCCGTGGAGGTCATCCTGCGGGCCATCGAGAAGGCCGGCTACCGACCCGGCGAGGACATCGCCATCGCCCTGGACCCGGCCACGACCGAGCTGGTCGAGGAGGGCAGCGGCCAGGACGGCGCTCCCACCCGCTACGTGCTGGCGCGCGAGGGCCGGACCCTGGACAGCGGCGAGCTCGTCGACCTGTGGGCCGACTGGGTGGCGCGCTACCCGATCGTCTCGCTGGAGGACGGCCTCGCCGAGGACGACTGGACCGGCTGGCAGCTCCTGACCCAGCGACTGGGCAGCAAGCTGCAGATCGTCGGCGACGACCTGCTCGTGACAAATACCGAGCGCATCGCCCGGGGCATCGAGCTATCCGCCGCGAATTCCGTGCTCATCAAGCTCAACCAGATCGGCACCCTGTCCGAGACGATCGAGGCCATCGAGATGGCCCGTGGTGCGGGCTGGTCCGCGGTGGTCTCACACCGCTCGGGCGAGACCGAGGACACGACCATCGCCGACCTCGTGGTCGGGATGGGCACGGGCCAGATCAAGACCGGCGCCCCGTCGCGTTCCGAGCGGGTGGCCAAGTACAACCGCCTGCTGCGCATCGAGGGCGAGCTCGGCGACGCGGCGCGCTACCCGGGACGGGCGGCCCTGTCGGCCTCGTGAATCGACTGGCGCCCCGGTTCGTCGATCGCGGCGCGATCACGGCCGCCTACGTCGGGATCGGTATGGCGGTCACCGTCGGGATCAGCTTCCTGCTCATCATCCCGATCGAGCCGATCGTCTGGCTCCTGGCCCTGCCGTCCGGACTGCTCATCGGGTACTACGGGAACCAGCGCTCGGCACGTCATGGCGGGCCGTGGCGCCGGATCATCGTGAACGGCCTGTTCGCGGGCCTCGTCACCGGGCTGACCATGGCGGCGCTGCTGCTCGCCGTGAAGGCGCTGTTCTTCTATGCCGACAACGGCTACCGAGACCCGGGGCTCGGCGGGCCGCTGTCCTGTGCCCCCGGCGCGCAATGCGTCTACCAGCGCTACCTGGACCTGGGTCGAGGACCGGCCCTGGCGGAGGCCGGCGTGACGGACCCGGCGACCTTCACATCCTTCTATTGGTCGCAGCAGGCAAGCGCCGCCTCGTGGGTCGTCCTGCTGACGGCGGCCGGCGGCCTGGGCGGGGCCGTCTTGTTCGGGGTCACGAACCGGCGGTCCCAGACCAACGATGGGCAAAGACCACGTGCCGCATGAGGTCGGTGACCGCGCCTGACCTCGCGGCCTGATCTGGTGGCCGGGCGCTCGTGCTCAGCCACAGTGACCCATCTGCGATCAACGAGCATGCGCCGATCGCGGCCCTGACGGAAACTGGCCGCCTGAGCGGAATGTACGTGTTCGTTCGTGCCGGATTGCGTCCTGGCACCGAGCAGCGCTCGGAAACGTCTGGCCCGGACATGACGACGCCCCGGGCGGTACCCGGGGCGGTCAGGGCGGCGCGGAGGCGCGAGCTACTTCTTGTCGGCGACCTTCTTCTTGGGCGCAGCCTTCGCGGTGCTGGCCTTGGCAGCCGTGGCCTTCGTCGCGGTCGACTTGGTGGCGGTCGACTTGGTGGCGGTCGCCTTGGTCGCGGTCTTGGCCGTCGACTTGGACTTGGCCATCGACTTGGACTTGGCGGTCGTCGTCTTGGTCGCCTTGGCGGCGGGCTTGACGGCCGTGCTCGAGTCGGCGGCGGCCTGGGCCGCTGCGGCAGCGGCTTCCGCGCGGGCCGTCTTGCTCAGGGCGGCGCGGGCCTTGCCGGCGGCCGTCTGGGCGCCCTTGGCCTTGACGGACTTGCCGGCCGCGATGCGGGCCTTGGCAGCCTTGGCCGCGGCGGCCTTGCTGGTCTGCTTGGTGACATGCGCGGAGGTCTGGACCGTGGCGCCGCCAAGGGCCGCATTGACCTTCTTGGTCAGGCGCGACTTCCGACGGGCGGCGGCATTGGGATGGATGGCGCCGGCCTTCGCGGCGCGATCCAATGCGGACAGCGCGTCGGTCAGGGCAACGGCCGGATCCGAACCTTCCACCGGGCTGGCGGCCAGCGTCAGGGCCTTCGCGACGAAGGTCTTCGCGGCGGTGCGGCGGGGACCCAGGACATCGTGGCGGCGCGCGGCCTGACGGACTCGCTTGAGTCCGGACGGGGTGCGTGTGCCCGACCAGGTGCGGGGCGTCTTGGCCAAGGGGGACCTCGTGGTGATGATGCAGGATGTGTGGTGGGCAACCGCGGCACGAGGTGAGCGCCGGGCGCGAACGCGGATGGTACCACAAGGCCTGGCGCCGCCCGCCAGCGCAGCTCCGCCATGGCTGCCCATGCGCCGAGAGGGGCAGGCACCACCGGTACCACCGGGTTGTTATCGGGAGCGCTCTGGCTCCCCTACGGTCCGGGTCATGCGATCACCGACCCGGACCGCCGCCGCTGCCTGCGCGCTCAGCACCACCGCCCTGATGGCCGTCGCCGCGGTCGCCGTGCCGGCCGCGGGACCGGTCGCGGCCCTCGCGCTGGCCGGGGCGGGCGCCACCGGCGCGGCCCTCGGCGTCGGGGTCCTGGCCGTCCGTCGCCTGCGCACCGTGACCGCCCTCGCTGAGCGCCTGGGCGCCGGCGAGCTCGGCGTGACCATCCAGCCCGGGCACGGCCTGATGGGCCGCCTCGAGCGCGCACTGAACGACACCTCGGAGCGCCTCGCGACATCACACGGCGAGGCAACGACGGACCGCCTCACCCAGGTGCCCAACCGCGGCAGCGTCGTGGCGACCCTCAGTCAGGAGGTCGAGCGGGCCGTCCGCCACGATCGACCCCTGTCTCTGGCCTTCGTCGACATCGACCACTTCAAGGACATCAACGACACGCACGGGCATCACGTCGGGGATGAGGTACTGCGGACCGTGTCGGCCCTGTTCCGCTCCAGCCTGCGGGTCAGCGACGTGGTCGGTCGATTCGGCGGCGAGGAGTTCATGCTCGTCCTGCCCGAGACACATCCCGAGGAGGCGACCGACGTCGCCGAGAAGTTCCGGACGCTGGTCGAGGGCCATCGCTTCGTCTATGACGACGCGACCTCGGTCCGCGTCACCGTCTCGATCGGCATCGCCGGCGGGAACGGCGCAACGCTCACCGCGGATAGCCTCATCCAGTCCGCCGACCAGGCGATGTACACCGCGAAGTCGCTGGGCCGGAACCAGACCTACGTGTTCCGCGAGCCCGACGACGATGCGCGCATCCTCGGCGCTCCGATCGCAGCGGCAGGACGGGCCCGGGCACTGGAGGCCGGGGCGGTCGGCCGGCGCGCCGCCGAGATCGCGCTGAGCGCGATGATCACGCCCCTGCCTCACTACCGCGGCAAGCCGTCCTCGCTCATCGCGACGATCTCGGTCGAGCTGGCCCGGGATCTCGCCCTGCCGCCGCAGGAGGTCGAGCGCATCCGGGTCGCGTCGCTCCTCCACGACATCGGCAAGATCGCCGTGCCCGATGCGATCCTGGAGAAGCCGTCACCGCTGACGGACGCGGAGTGGAGTTTCGTCCGCCAGCATCCGCGCATCGGTCAGCTGATCATCGACGAGGCGGGTGGCCTGCGCGACGCCGGCAAGATCATCCTCCACCACCACGAGCGGTTCGGCGGGCACGGCTATCCGCACGGCCTGCGGGGCAAGGCCATCCCGCTCGGGTCGCGCATCGTCGCGGTCGCCGATGCCTACGACGCGATGATCCACGATCGGCCGTACAAGCGGGCGATGGACCACGAGGCGGCACTCGTCGAGCTGCGCCGGCACTCGGCCACCCAATTCGACCCGGACCTCGTGAACCTGTTCGTGACCCGCTTCAGCGACCACGCCCCAGTACCCGATCTGACCCTGGTCACCCCCGTGGCGCCGGACGCCATCCTGGACCTGCGACCCACCCGCCAGCGCCCTCGCCGCGCGACCGCCTGAGCGTCGCGGCGGCCGAGCCGCCACACTTGCGCGGTGATCGCGATCGTCGGCGGCTTGGGTGCCGCCATCCTGTGGGCGCTCGCGACCGTCGCCTCCTCGCGATCGAGCCGCATGCTCGGATCGCGCGTGGTCCTCGCCTGGATCATGATCGTGGGGACCGTGATCGGCGTCCCGATCGCGCTCGCGACCCCGCTGCCGACGACGATCGCGCCGGAGGCACCTTTCCTGCTCCTGCTGGCCGGCGTCTGTTACTCGGGCGGGCTGTATGCCGCCTACCGGGCGCTGACCGTCGGGAAGGTGTCCATCGTGGCCCCCATCGTGGCCACGGAGGGTGGCGTCGCGGCGCTCATCGCGGTCGCTTTGGGCGACCCGCTGGCGGCATCGGCGGGGCTCATCCTGGCGCTCATCGCGGCCGGCGTCGTCCTGTCGTCCATCGAGCCTGCGCGCCCAGTGGTGCCGGCGGGCGACTTCGAACTGGAGGCCGACGCGCTCGATGGACCGCCTGCCGTCGACGGGCCCGCCGCGCCCACCGTCGCCGAGCTCGACGCGGCCGCCCTGGCCCGGCGTACGCGCCAGGCCGTCGTCCTTTCGGTGGTCGCTGCGCTCGTCTTCGGGGTCGGCCTGGTCGCCAGCGGCAAAGCAGCCGTCCTCGTGCCGCCCATCTGGGTCGCGCTGTCGGCCCGCTTCGTCGGCCTCGCGATCGTGGTCCTGCCGCTCGTCCTCCAGCGCCGCCTGGCGATGACCCGCCGGGCCCTGCCGCTCGTGCTCCTGTCGGGCACGGGCGAGATCCTTGGGTCGACCCTGTCGGCCTGGGGCGCGACGGACAGCATCGCCATCGTGGCCGTGCTGGGGTCACAGTTCGCGGCCATCGCCGCGGTCATCGCGTTCCTGCTCTTCGGCGAGCGGCTGTCGCGGACGCAGATCCTGGGCGTCGCGCTCATCGTCGGTGGCGTCACTGCGCTCGCGGTCGTCAGCGGCTGACAGGCTGCGCCGGCGGTGCGCTCGGCGCAACCCGGGGCTGCGCCCCCGGCGAATCCTCTGGATTCGAAGCTTCTGGCGCCTGGGCCAGGCTGGCCCGGCGGGCGCGTCACTTCGCGCCGAGCGTCGTTTCCTTGATCACCTGGCTGGCCCGGTCGTAGGTCCGCCAGACACCGACCTGGCGGCCACGCTCGAACGTACCGGTCCGCAAGAGCGAGCCATCGGTCCGGTACCAGGCCCACGCCCCGTGCATCTCGCCGTCGAGGAGGAACCCCTCGAACTTGCGTCGACCGTTCGAAGATTCCGCGATCGACGCGACTGGTTCGGAAGGATCCGTCATGCGGCCGAGTGTGCCAGCGCCGATGGTCCGGCCGAGCGCGTGGGCTACACTCCCGCCTCGTGACCATCCCCCAGGACCGCCTGCGCAATTTCAGCATCATCGCGCACATCGATCACGGCAAGTCGACGCTCGCCGATCGGCTGCTGGAGATGACCCACACGATCGATGCGCGCCAGATGACGAGCCAGGTCCTGGACTCGATGGACCTGGAGCGCGAGAAGGGCATCACGATCAAGGCTCGGGCCGTGCGCCTGGACTACACCGCCAACGACGGCAAGATGTACGGCCTGAACCTCATCGACACGCCGGGCCATGTGGACTTCGCCTACGAGGTCAGCCACAGCCTGCAGGCCTGCGAGGGAGCCATCCTCGTCGTGGACGCCACCCAGGGCATCGAGGCCCAGACCCTGGCCAACGTGCACCTGGCCATGCGCGAGAACCTCACGCTCATCCCGGTCCTCAACAAGATCGACCTGCCCTCGGCCGACCCCGAGACGATCATGGACGAGCTCGAGAACATCCTGGCCATCCCGCGCGAGGAGGTCATCCTGGCCAGTGCCAAGGACGGCACCGGCGTGGCCGAGATCCTGGAGGCGATCGTCGCCCGCATCCCCTCGCCCAAGGGGGACCCGAACGCTCCCGTCCAGGGCCTCATCTTCGACAGCCACTACGACGCCTACAAGGGCGTGATCGTGTATGTCCGGCTGGCGGCCGGGACCCTGCGCAGCACGGAGCCGATCAAGCTCATGGCCAGCGGTGCCCTGGCCGAGCCCCTGGAACTCGGCGTCTTCCGGCCGCAGCTCGTGCCGGTCAAGCAGCTCGTGGCGGGTGAGGTCGGCTACGTGGCGACCGGCCTCAAGAACGTCCGGGAGGCGCAGGTCGGCGACACGGTCACGACCCAGGCGCGCCCGGCGACGGAGCCGCTGCCCGGCTACCAGGAGGCCAAGTCCCTGGTCTTCGCCGGCATCTACCCGGTCAGTGGCGAGGACTACCCGCTCCTGCGCGAGGCCCTGGAGCGGCTGCACCTCAACGACGCGAGCTTCACCTACGAGCCGGAGAGCTCGGTCGCGCTGGGATTCGGGTTCCGCTGTGGCTTCCTGGGCCTGCTCCACATGGAGATCGTCCAGGAGCGCCTGGAGCGCGAGTTCAACCTGGACCTCATCGCCTCCGCGCCATCGGTCGAGTACCACGTCAACCAGATGCTCGGCCGCGGCCAGTTGGTCGTCGACAACCCGGCCCTGCTGCCCAACCCGTCGGAGATCGAGAGCATCGAGGAGCCGTGGGTCAACCTGAGTGTCGTGACCCCCAGCCAGTACATCGGCGCGCTCATGCAGCTCTCGACCGACCGACGCGGCATCTTCGAGACGATGGATTACCTGGACCCGACGCGCGTCGTGCTCCACTTCCAGATGCCCCTGGCCGAGCTCATCGTCGACTACTTCGACCAGCTCAAGAGCCGTAGCCAGGGCTATGCCTCGATGGACTACGAGGAGCTGGGCTACCGCCAGGCCAACCTCGCCAAGGTCGACATCCTGGTCAACGGTGAGCCCGTCGACGCGCTCTCGATCATCGTCCACCGCGACCGCGCCCAGACGACCGGCCGCCTCCTGACCGAGCGCCTCAAGACCCTCATCCCGCGCCAGATGTTCGAGATCCCGATCCAGGCCGCCATCGGCAGCAACGTCATCGCCCGCGAGACCGTGCGAGCGATGCGCAAGAACGTGCTCGCCAAGTGTTACGGTGGCGACATCAGCCGCAAGCGCAAGCTGCTCGAGAAGCAGAAGGAGGGCAAGCAGCGCATGAAGCGGGTCGGTTCGGTCGAGATCCCCCAGGAGGCCTTCCTCGCGATGCTCCGCCTGGACGAGGGCTGACCGGACGTGGAGGAATTCGTCGATCCGCTGCGCGTGCTCATCGCCGTCGGTCTGGCGATGCTCCTGGCGATGCTCCGCCTGGATGCCGAGCGCTTCGGCACCGCCGAGTATTACGAGTCGACCGGTAGCGGTGAGCGGCCGCGAGCCCGCCGGCGCTTCGGCTGGTACGGCCTGGGCGTCGGGATCGCCGTCGCGCTCCTGTACGTGCATCCATCGCCCCAGGCCGAGCTGTTCCTGGGTTCGGGCGACCGGCTTGGCGCCGTCTTCGGTGGGCTCGCCTACGGTGGCCTGGGGATCGCCCAGGCGGCGGCCTTCGCGACCGTCCGCTACCACCGCATCCGCCTCCCCGATACGTGGTCCTACCCGGGCGCTCTCCTGAACTCGACCGCGACGGCCCTCATCGACGAGGTCACGTTCCGTGGCGCGATCTTCGGCCTGCTCCTGTCGGTCGGCGTCGAGGCCACGTTCGCCAACATCATCCAGACCATGCTGTATACGCTCACGACCCGCCTGGGCGCCCCCAAGCGCGACCGTTATCTGCTCGTCCTGACCCTCGGGATGGGCTTGATCGGCGGCTGGCTGACGTCCGTGACCGGTGGCATCGCGGCGGCCTTCCTGGGCCACGCCATCACCCGCTTCGCGGTCTTCCTGTGCACCGGTCACACGGGCCAGACCCGCCCACGCGGCCGCGAGGATGAGGAGATCGAGAAGCGCCACCGACCGCCCGATGGCTGGCGGGTCATCGGTTCCCGGGAGTCCGCACCCCGCGACCGGTGAGTCGATCGTCGGATCCCGTCGCCGCGACCGCACCGGTCGGTGGTCCACGACCGCCCCGGTCGCTGTATGTCCACATCCCGTTCTGCGTGTCGCTCTGCCCGTACTGCGACTTCGTGGTCATCACCGGCGCTGCGACCCGGGGTCCGCGCTCGCGCATCAAGACGTTCGTGGCGGCCGTCCATCGCGAGATCGACCTGCGTGCCGACGCGCTTGACGCGTCGTTCGGCCGGGAGCGCGCAGCGCTCGACACGGTGTACTTGGGCGGTGGGACGCCATCGCTCCTGCCACCGGACGAGATCGCACGCCTGCTGGAGCGCATCGGGCAGCGGTTCGGCATCGCGTCCGACGCCGAGGTGACGCTGGAAGCGAATCCCGGGCTGGACGAGCGTGGTGACCCCGCCGCCCAGCGAGCGGCGGGCGTGAACCGGATCTCGTTCGGCGCGCAGTCGCTGGACGATACGGAGCTTCGGCGCCTGGGCCGCCGGCATCGCTCACGGCACGTCGCGGATGCGGTCGCCGGGGCTCGTGCGGCGGGGATCGACTCCATCAACGTCGACCTCCTGTACGACATCCCGGATACCGACCTGCCGACCTGGATGGCCACCCTGGATCGCGTGCTGGCGATGAGCCCGGATCACCTGTCCCTGTACGGCTTGAGCCTGGATGACCCCGACGCGGAGGGCCTGACCGGCCTGGACGGCGACCATCTGCCCGTGGCCAAGGGCGCCCGGCGTTGGCGCGACGGGGTCCGTCCGGGCCAGGACGAGGATCGGGCCGCCGCCCAGTACCACCACGCGACCGTCACCCTCGCCGACGCCGGCTACCGCGGCTACGAGATCTCCAACTGGGCACGACCCGGGCACGAGAGCCGCCACAACCTGGCCTACTGGCGGCGAGAGCCACACGAGGCCGTAGGCCCGGGTGCGCACGCCTTCGACGGGGTCACCCGTCGCTGGAACGCCGCCCGCCTGGACCGCTACTTCGCGGCGCTCGACGAAGGACAGCTGCCACCGGGGGGCGCGGAGGACACCGAGCCCGTTGCTGCCTCGTCGGAGGCGGTGATCCTCGCCCTGCGCCTGGACACCGGCCTGCCGCTCGCCAGCGCCAACAAGGCGCCCCTGGCCGACCACTTCGGCTGGGCCCTCGCCGCGGAACTCCTGGATGTCACCGACGACGATCGCATCGTGCTGACGACGCGCGGCCGGCTGCTCTCGAACGAGTTGTTCGCGCGCCTCGTCTGATCAGGCGTGGGCGACGATGCGGTCGGCCAGTTCGCCCGCGAAGGGCGTCAGGGCCTCGATCGGTCCGCAGGAGCTGGCCCTCGCGCGGCATCCGCTCGCGGCGGCTGCGGTGGCGCGGTGGGCGGCGGGTCCGGGTCGGCCGGACCGAGGCCTCGGCCAGGATCCGCCGGAGCGTCCGCTCGGCGACGACGATCCCCTCGCGCTCGGCGAGGAGCTCGGCGAGGTGCGCCCGGTTGACCCCGGCGTAGGTCGTCGTCGCCAGCTCGACGAGCCGCGCCCGCTGGGCATCGTCGAGCCGGTTGGCCGGCGTCCGGCCGCGGTTGCCGTGGGCGAGCGTCGCCGGCCCGTCGCGGTAG
>JBPPMZ010000110.1:0-5426 GCA_051306295.1 Candidatus Limnocylindrales bacterium | reverse complement strand
AGACAGCGATGTCGTCGGTCAGCGGACGGAGGCGCTCGTCGCCCACGACCGCTACGGTCGGCCCGGGCGTCGGGCGACGCTCCGGATCCTGTACGCCGAGGGCGTCGAGCAGGAGCGCGTCGTGGGTCAGGCACGCGTCCCGTTCGCCGCCCTCGGCGTACAGGATCCGGAGCGTCGCCCGACGCCCGGGCCGACCGTAGCGGTCGTGGGCGACGAGCGCCTCCGTCCGCTGACCGACGACATCGCGGCCCAGGCGGACCCACGACCGGCGGGCCAGTTCGAGCCGGATGCCGGTCGACTGGTCGACCGCGGTCGCGAGGCCACCGGCCGACCTCCCACCAGGACCAGGCGCATCGAGGATCAGGAGCAAGGTCTCCGCGCGCCGGGCGAGCGCGGCCAGTCGATGGAGGCGGTCGGCGATCCTTGCGGGCTTGTCGGTCTTCGCGAGGCGCCCGCCGGGCAGGTCCAGGACGAGCATGTCGACCGAGCGACCGGCCAGCAGGCTGCCCGCGATGTTCAGGCCCTCGTCGAGGCTGGCCGGGGTGATGACCACGAGCCACTCGAGCCGGAGACCGCGGGCGACGGCCTCCACCGGGTCGAAACTGCGCGACAGGTCCAGCCAGGCCACGACCGAGCCTGCGGTCTGCGCCTCCGCGGCGGTACGCAGCGCCAAGGTGGTCCGCCCGCTGGAGCCGTCGCCGCGGATCGCGACGCTGGCCGAGCGCGGGAGGCCGCCCGGGCCCAGGATGGCATCGAGCGCGGCGAACCCGGTGTGGATGACCCGGTCGTCGCCGAGCGGCGCGATCGCCGGGCCGGGCGCCTCGGTCTCTGCCGGCACGGGCGCCAGTGCCAGGGCCCCGACGACCCGCGGAGCTGCGGCACCCCAACGGGCCTGGAGGCCCGCCAGCGCGGCATCCACATCACCACGAGGGGTCGTCATCGGACGCCGAATACTAGAACAAACGTTCTAATCAGACAAGCCCCGATCCGCCGTTACGAAGGTCGGATCAGACCCTCTGCCGAGCATCGCAAGGCATATAGCCGCCTGACGAGATCGATCTCCTCCGCACGAAGATCGAGCGATCGAAGGCGACGTTTCCCCAGCCGACGATCGAGCATCGCCAGGCCACGGACGATCGCATCATCTGACGCAAGCGCCCGATCGACCGTCAGGTCCGGATACCCCTCCACCGCGTCGGTGAATTGCCCCATCGCGAACGTTTCCTCGTGATTCGTAATCGCCTGCGCCTGGTCCGAGGCGGCGATGGGATCCTGGCCGAGCCCCTCAAGTTCCACTCTCAGGCCGCCCTGGCGGATCAGGAACGGGATGGACTCGAAACTCGCGACTTCCACTCCATCCCACGTGATCCAACCGCGACCCATGTCGTCAGCGGCACGCCGATACCGCGTGGCCTGCAACCGAAGCCGGCCGCGCATGCTCGGAGCCATCAGCGCCTCGAACCGTGCTCGAGCTGCCGTCCACTGCATGAACATCTGAAGATGATGCCAGACGCTTCACGGGGCGGTTCCTGACAGAAGCTGTCCTGGTGGGCACTCGTCACCGAGGCGCGGGGTCACGGCGTCGGGCTCGTGCACGGACCGGTCGTCGGATCTCCGTCAGCCGTAACAGATGTCGCTCCACGTGGGCAGGTGGCAGGGATCAGGCGGACCAACGCCCACGTGGCGAGCACATGTCAGCAACCGGGGGGCAAGCACCGGGGCCCGAACCGGCCGCGCGTCACCGGCCCGTCACGGCCAAGGTCTAGCCTCGCTCCCCTACCATGCTGCCGATGCCGACCGCCCCCGGACCCACGATCCCGACCGCGCCGATCCTCGTCGTCGACGATGACGCGAAGATCGTCCGGCTGGTGCGCACGTACCTGGAGCGCGAGGGTTTCACCGTCGTCACCGCCGCGGACGGGCCGGCCGCGCTCGACGCCATCGAGACGTACGCACCGGCGCTCGTCGTCCTGGACCTGATGCTCCCCGAGTTGGACGGGCGGGCCGTCATTCGCGCCGTGCGCCGCGATGAGGAGGCGGCCCACACACCGATCCTCGTGCTGTCCGCGCGAAGCTCGACCATCGACCGCATCGCCGGCCTGGAGGACGGCGCCGACGACTACCTGCCCAAACCGTTCTCACCGGCCGAACTCGTCCTCCGTGTTAAGTCCATCCTCCGCCGGACGGGTGGGGCGGCCGCTCCGGAATCGACCACCGCGGTCGCCATCGCACCGGCGCCTGACCAGCCGTTGCTCCACCACGGCGACCTGACCATCGACCCCTCGCGCCACGAAGTCCGCCGCGACGACGGCGCGATCATCGACCTCACCCGAGTCGAGTTCCGCCTCCTGACCGCGATCCTTGGCGCGGATGGGCGTGTCCTGTCGCGCGACCAGCTGCTCGACGCGGTCTACGGCCACGAGGCGTCCGAGGTCCTGGACCGCACCATCGATGTCCACATCCGGCGCCTGCGCGACAAGCTCGACGACGATCCCGAGATGCCGCGCTACGTCCAGACCGTGCGCGGTATCGGGTATCGCGCGGCCCGGACCGCATGAGCGCGGCACCAGCGTTCCTCTCAGTACCGCGTTCGGCACAGCCGCGCGTGGTCGGGGCCCCACACGACACGAACCTGTCGATCCTGCATCGGTCCACGAAGGATCTGTGCGAATCCCGGTACTGGCAGGACCGCCAGACGCGCCCGGCATCCGCGACGTGATGGCCCGCGGGATCGCCGGTCGGATCGCCCTGGCGGCCATCGCCAGCGCTGGGGTCGGGCTCGTCATCCTGGCGGTCGGCGTGGCCGTGGTCGGGGCGGACGTCTTCACAGCGCTCATGGTCGAGGCCGGCGATTCGGCGGACCACGCGCGCGAGATGTACGACAGCTCGGTCACGACCGTGGTCATCGCGGCGGCTGTCGTCGCCGTCGTCGCGAGCATCGGCCTCGCCGTCGTGCTGGCCCGGATGTTGGCCCGGCCGCTGGCTGAGATCGGCGGGGCGGCTCGACGGATCGCGGACGGCGATTACGCGGCGCGCGTCCCCCGCGACGGCCCCGAGGAGGTCGCCAGTCTCGCCGATTCGTTCAACCAGATGGCCGCGTCGCTGGAGCGACAGGAGGCGATGCGCCGCGACTTCATCGCCAACGCCGCGCACGAGCTGCGCACCCCGCTGACCAATCTGCAGGGCTACCTTGAGGCGCTACGCGACGGGGTCATCGTTGCCGACCGGGCGACCTACGAGTCGCTGCACGAAGAAGCCGATCGACTGGTCCGGCTGTCACGCTCGCTCGACGCGCTGGCCGACGGCGACACGGGCGCGAGTCCGCCGGCGCTCGTCGACATCGACCTGGCGGGTGCCATCGCCTCGGCCCTGGAGCTCGCGATGCCATCGATCGAGCGCGCCGGACTGCACCTCGAGGCGGAGGTGCCGGCGACCCTCCCCGCCCGGGCCGACCCGGACCGGCTGGCCCAGGTGCTGGCCAACCTGCTGTCGAACGCGGTGCGCTACACGCCCGCCGGCGGCGTCGTGACGGTCCGGGCGGAGCAACGACCGGGCGACGTCCTGATCTCGGTCGCGAACACCGGCGATGGGATCCCGCCCGACGACCTCGATCGCGTGTTCGAGCGTTTCTATCGGGTCGAGAAGTCACGCGATCGAGCGCGCGGTGGCGCGGGCATCGGGCTGGCGATAGTGAAACAGCTCGTCGAGCAGGGCGGCGGGCGGGTAGGCGCCGAGTCGCGCGATGGGCTGACCCGGTTCTGGTTCAGCGTCCCGGGGGCGTAGCGCCGCCCCGTCAGCCGGGCAGGCCGATCGCGATCATCCCGACCAGCACCCCGGTCAGTCCGATCCACTGGATCGGCTTCAGCCGCTCGCCCAGGAACGCGACGGCGACGATGATCGTGACCGCCGGACCGAACGACGAGGCGAGGCCGACGAGCCATGTCTCCGCCGACTCCAGGCCGATCGTGAAGACCACCAGCCCGAGCACGTCCAGGACGCCGGCGAGGACCACGAAGGCCACCACCCGCCGGTCCGCCCGCCCGTCGCCACCCTCCTCGCCGATCAGGAGGGGCTGAGCCAGGCGGCGCCCCACGGTCAGCGCCAGGATCAGGATCACGGTCGACAACACGGCGTTAGCCGTCCGCGACACGAGGAGCAGTTCGACCCAGGTCGCCTGGTCGATGACGATGTCGCTGCCGATCGACATCGCAGCAAAGAGCACCAGGGCCACGATGGCGAACGCGACACCCGGGCTGGCGAGCCGCGTGCCTCGCAGGCTTCCGTCGAAGGCGAACCCGGTGAGGATGACGCCGAGGGTCGCGACCGTCGCCCCGACGGCCTGCAGCAGCGTCAGCGACTCGCCGCGGAACACGACCGCCAGCACGACGGTCAGGCCCCCGTACGCCGCGACCATCCCGCTGACGACGGCGATCGGCCCGATGCGCAACCCAGTGAAATACGAGAGGTAGGCCCCCGCTCCCGCCAGCCCGACCAGGCTCCCACCGATGATCACGAGCGGATCCGCGGGGAACGGGGTGCCCGTCGCGAGCGCGATGGCGATGACCAGCGCCGCCCCCACGAGCTGGATCCCGGTCGTGACCTTGAGGCTGCCAATCCGTCGGCTGGCCAGCGCAGAGAAGATGTCGAGGGTGCCCCATGAGAGGGCGGCACCGAGTCCGGCGAGCAGGCCGAGGGGCATCCGGGGAGCCTAACCGCACGTCCCGCAGCCCGACCCTGGGTCGCGCGGACTGAGACGCTCCGCGAGGGGCCCCACGAGGGCCCGCACGACCCGGCCGGACCCGGTCCGAGAGGGCCCTCGTGCTACACTCCGCCCCCCGTGGGGATGTAGCTCAGCTGGAAGAGCACTGCGTTCGCATCGCAGGGGTCAGGGGTTCGAGTCCCCTCATCTCCACCACTGTCTTGAGTCGCGACATAGGTGACACATGAGTCGCGACATCGGCGACACCTGTGATCAGCTGGTCTGCTGGGACCCCGGCCATCGGCCGGGGTCTCGTCGTTGGTTGCGCCAGTAGCGCTTCTCGGGCTCGATCAGGTGGGTCGAGAGGATCTCGCCGGTGTCGAGGGCGACGACCGTGACCTCCTGCTCGTCGACGATCGCGAGGACGCGTCGTCGGGCATGGGCTGCGCCAACCTTGAGGTGGTGAAGGCGGCCGCCCCGCCGCAGGGTGATGGCCCCCTTGCTGTCGGTGACGTCGTAGCGGAGCCGGAAGTGGCCCCTGCCACCGGGGCCTGACGACAGCGCCTTCGGCGTCGCCCGGTACGCCTCGCCCGGCGTCCTGCGGCCGATCGCCCGGTGCGGACGCTGCTCGTTGTAGACGTCGCGGAAGGCGTCGAGCTGGGCCTGCAGTCCGGCGAGGTCGGCCGCTGCCGGCTGCTGCCCGAGCCAGCGCTTGAGGGTCTGCTGG
>JBPPMZ010000109.1:0-2150 GCA_051306295.1 Candidatus Limnocylindrales bacterium | reverse complement strand
GTCCTCGTGAGATCGCGCGGTCGTCGCGGTCTGGGGTTCGCGTGGGGTGCGCGGTGGGGGTCGCGGGCGGACAGCCGGGCCGGAGACGGGGCCGCAGCTCGCGCCGGATGTCGGGTCGCGGGGCGCCAAGAGGCCTACGGAGTATACCCGAGGCCTCCGCGGACCCTGCCCGACGATCAGTGACTCGCGTCCGCCGCCCGGGCCGCCGGCCCCGGCCGGTCGAACGCCACGCCCCGGTCGCGCAGCGACACGTAGGCATCGTGCCCGATGACCAGGTGATCGAGCAGGCCGATGTCCAGGAGCCGGCCGGCGGCCAGCGCCTCGGCCGTCAGGTGCAGGTCGTCGGGTGAGGGCGTGGGGTCGCCCGACGGGTGGTTGTGGACCAGGATCACGCTCGCCGCGTTGAGTCGCACGGCGTCGCGATAGAGCTCGCCGACCCGCACCAGCGACGACGAGACGTTCCCCTGGTACACGGTCTGGATACGCAGGACATGGTTCTTCGTGTCGAGGATCACGACCCGCAGTTCCTCGCGCTCCAGACGACCCATCTGCAGGATGAGCCGATCCGCGATGTCGCCCGGACCGCGGATCGACCAGCGCCCCGACGGCCAGTCGGCCAGCAGCCGCCGACCGAGCTCGAACGCGGCGATGAGCTGGGCGGCCTTGGCTGCCCCGATGCCAGGCATCGCGGCGAGCTCCAGCTCGCTGGCGCGGGCCAGGCCGGTCAGCCCATCGTGCGCCGCCAAGGCGTCCGCGGCCAGATCCACCGCGGATCGACCGCGCGTACCGCTCCCCCACAGGAGCGCCACCAGTTCCGCGGCGGTCAGGCCGCTCGGACCGCGCTGGGCGAGGCGCTCGCGCGGTCGTTCCGTGACCGGCATCTCGCGGATCGCGTGACCGACCGGCCGGCGTGCATCGAGCACCGTGACCTCCAGGATGGGCGCGCGGCGGACGAGGTTGGTGCCCCGGGATCCGAACGACGAGAGCCCGCCGATTCCCCCCGCCATCCGGATCCCGAGGACACGGCGAACGATAGGGACGACCCCTCACCCGGCGATCTACCGCGCCTTGCCCATGACTCTCTCTCTCTTCCGACAGGCCCGCGAGCCTACGACGCCGACCTCGCCGCCGCCTCACCGATGATGAGCAGGATCGCGTTGAAGGTCGCGTGCAGGCCGATCGGGGCCCAGATCGACCCACGCCGCAGGAATAGCCAGCCGAGCGCCAACGCGACCGGCACCCGCGACGCGAAGCCGAGCACGATGAGCCCGAGCGCCTCCTGCGCGGTCCCGGCCGAGATGGTCAGGACGTGCACGACCGCGAAGAACAGGGCACCGCGGACCAGCGCCCGGCGCTCGCCCAGATCGCGCGCCCAGGCGGTCGTCGCGAAGCCGCGGAACAGCAGCTCCTCCCCGACCGGGGCGACGATCGCGCCAGCCAGCAGGTTGAGGGCGAAGCCGACCGTCTCGCCGGCCGGCGGCAGCGGACTGACCGGCATGACCGGGAAGATCGTCCCCAGGATCGCCGCCACCGGGATGGTGACCAGGATGACGGGTGCCGCCCACAACGCCCCGCCGACCAGTTCGACGAGCGCCGAACGGTCCGGCCGCCGGATGCCCATCGCGGCCCAGGACAGCGCACCGGCGTCCACGACGAGCAGCCGGATGAGCGCGACGTAGACGAGCGCCGGCGCGACCACCGACGCGAGCCGCCCCAGCGGACCATCGACCGCGATGCCGGCCAGCCCCATCGGGATGCCGAGGACGATGACCGCCAGGAGCGACGTCGGCACCGAGGTCGCGAACACGAGGATCGGCGATGGGCCGCTGTACGCGCTGAGCGCCCTGGCACGACGTTCGAGGCCCTGCGACCCGGCAGCCGCCACCAGCCCCACCGACAGCACGATCAGGCCGCCGACCAGCAGGAAGGGCGAGGCTGGGCTGCTCCCCGAGAGCACGGCGACGAACACCGCGCCCAGGCCCAGCAGCGTGGCCAGCCAGCCGATGACGAACAGGGCCGGGGCCTGGCGGCCCTCGATCGTGAAGGTGGAGGCACCCGGGCGGACCGGGCTGGGCGGGCCGCCGGCGGGCGGGCCGTCGCCGGCGGAGTCTGGCCGGTCAGGCGGGATCAACGCTCGGGCAGCGGATCCT
>JBPPMZ010000108.1:0-41313 GCA_051306295.1 Candidatus Limnocylindrales bacterium | reverse complement strand
GCTTGGAGCTGAAGAACCACATGCCCGCAGTCTACGCACGGACCGCGACATTCTGATGACGACAGGGCGGGTCTCAGGCGACGATGCGGCCGCCGATCCCCACCGACCCCGGTCGCGCTAGCATCGGGGTCATGAGCGACCCATCGATCGTCCCGGACGCGCTCCTGCGCGCGCTGGGGGCGGTCGATGGATTCGGGGCGGCGAACGTCGCGGTGGCGCTCGTCGGCCCTGATGGGCTCATCGCCGCGCATGGCGATGCGGAGCGCCTGTTCCGGTGGGCATCGATCACCAAGCTCGTCACCGGGCTGGCCGTGCTGACCGCCATCGACGACGGTCGCATCGATCTTGACGAGGCGGCCCCGAGTCCCGCCCCCGATGGGGCGACCGTCCGCCACTTGCTCGCCCACAGTTCCGGTCTCGCGTTCGACGGGGACATGGTCCAGGGCCGGCCCGGGACGCGGCGGATCTACTCGAATACGGGGTTCGATCTCCTGGGGGCGCTCCTCGCGGCGCGCGATGATGTACCGGTCGAGGTCGCGCTGCGGGATCGAGTGTTCGAGCCGCTCGGGATGGACGGGACCGTCCTCCTGGACCGGCCTTCGCAGGGCCTGCACGGCCCGTTGCGGGACCTCGTGCGGCTGGCGGGTGAGTGCCTCCGACCGACGCTCGTCGGGGCCTCGTTGTTCGAGGTGGCGACGCACGTGGTCTTCGAGGCCCTCCCCGGGGTGCTGCCGGGGGTCGGGAAGTTCGATGTGCTGGACTGGGGCCTGGCCTTCGAGCTCCGCGACGGCAAGTCGCCCCACTGGACGGGGACACGGAACAGCCCGGCGACGTTCGGGCATTTCGGTGGAGCGGGCACGTTCCTCTGGGTCGATCCGATCCTGGACCGCGCCCTGGTCTGCCTGACCGACCGGGACTACGGGCCGTGGGCGCTGGCCGCGTGGCCGCCGTTCTCTGATGTGGTGATCGACGCGCTCTGGGCCTGAGGGCGCTCTCTGCCTTCCTGGTACTCAGAGCCGTGGCTGCTGGTATCTCCGAGCTACGTGCCATCCGGCGCTGATTCGATGAGGATCAGGGCGTTACCAGAGCTACGGCCGCTACATGCCGAGGATCCGGGCCGGATCCGGTCGTCGTAGAGCCCCGCCTGCTGGATGCCGAGATCGGCCGCAGGGCCGGGTGCCGGGCCGGGTCGGCGCCCGCGGCGCTCGGCTCGTCCTCTCAGGCGTTCCGCTGCAACTCCAGTCGGCCGCGCCATGCCGCCTCGTGGTCACGCTCCAGTCGTGCGGCCTCCGCGCGGACCAAGCTCCAGAATCGCGGATCCCGGTCGCGCATCGCGAGTGAACGCCGGTAGCGACCCGCCGTGTCGTCGATGAACGCGGCGTAGCGGGTCAACGGCGCCACGGCTGCGGCCCGCGCCTCGAACCCTGGCTCGATGTCCACGGCGAGGAGCAGCCTTCCGAAGAACGCCGCCAGGCTGTCCGCCCCTTCGTCCCAGGGCTGCGAGTGTCCGCCCCGGCGCAACAGTGGCGCTTCGGAGGCGAACACGGCGTACGTCGCGCCATCGACCTCCGCCGCCGACAGATGACCCCCGAAGGTCACGTACTCGTTCGACACGCCCAGCCGATCGACGATCCGGATGAGGCCCCACGAGAAGTCGACGTCCAGTGGCATGCCGGTCTCGCGCGACAGCACTCGACGTGCGCCGCGACCTCCGGCCGTCGCCCAGTACTGGACCAGCTCCGGGTCGTAGTGGCGGTGCGTCGGGGTGTCGCGCAGGGCGACGAGCAGGTAGGCCGGCCCGGGCCGATCCGGCAGGTCGGGCTCGGCGAGGAAGCCCCAGTCGGTCAACCGTCGAGCGGCCTCGACCGGATCCGGGGTGCCTCGCAACGCCAGGGTCACCCGTCGACGCCGGCGAGGTGGGAGAGCTCCCGAGCGATGGCGGCGCGATACGCGGGCATGGCCGCCCGGGCGGAACGCGAAAGTGGTGTCCCGTAGCCCCATCGGTGGCCGCCCAGACCGACGAAGGCCCCTTCCACGGATTGGCCGCGGATGATCGCGGCGAGCGACAGGATGAGCTCGAGCGGCAACTCGTGCGCCGACCGCGGCGCCGCGATCGGCCATGATGCCGAAGCGTCGAACGGCACGACCATGATCTCGCCCGGCTCGATGCCACACACGGCGTCGATGATCAGGCAGCGCTCGTCCAGTCGTAGGTCGGCCAGGTCATCCACCCGGAGGGTCGTTCGCCGCCGGATCTCCAGCCGGGAGCCGAGGTCCGCGGACAGGGTGGGCAGGAGGGTCGCCGCGGCCGCCAGCGCGACGCCGGCATCGCCGCCGTCCGCATCGCCGCACACGACCACGCGCACGGTCGGGCTGTGCAGCAGCGTGATCACTTGAGGTCGCCCGACGGTCGGACCGTCATGCGGCACCTCCTTCCGCGTCCACCGTACGGGTCAAGTCCGACGGGTGCAGCGTGCCGTTCGGCACCATCGGCCGCGCCAAGGGTCACTCCTTCGGGCACGCCGTCGGGGTGCGTCAGCGGTCGTCGGCGTCCACGATGAGTGGCAGGAGGTCGCTCGTCGAGACGATCCCGATCGGCGTCACCGAGTCGTCGGCGATGATCACCAGCCGGTGGACGCCGTGGCGCTCAAGGCGTCGGACGGCATCGAACAGCGGCATGTCGGCTCGGGCCGTCACCGGTTGGCGGCTCATGATATGGCGAGCCCGGTATCCGGCCCATCGGCGCCCCACGGAGGCCGGTGCGGCCACGGTGCGCACCAGGTCCGTCTGGCTGATGACGCCCACCAGGCGACCCTCCGCATCGACCACGGGCGCGCCCGTGATGTCGTTCTGGGCGAGGAGCTCAGCGACCTCGTCGAGGGGCATGTCCACGCTGACCACGACCGGGAACGGGGTCATCACGGCGCCGATCAGCAGCGTCGGGTCCGCGGCGTGGAGCGCGTGCGTCATGTCCGTGATGCTGGACGTCGCGGCCCTTGCCGGCATCGGTCCTGCGGCCCCTCCAGACGTGACGTTCGGCCCTGTCGATGGCCAGGAGCCGGCGTGCACCGTTCAGACCATGAGCCCGACCACGTCCACCATGCCGGCGGTCGCGATCCGGCCGGTCCAGCCGGGCGACCAGTCCGAGTTGGCGCGGTTCTACGCCGCGCTCTCGGACGACAGTCGCTACGCCCGGTTCCTGTCGACGACACGGGGGATCACCGACGGGGCCGCCGTGACGTTCTGCGGTTCCGATCATGAGCATCGCGAGGGGCTGGTCGCCACCTACCCGGGCCCCGAGGACTCCGATCGCATCGTCGGCCACCTGTGCCTGGATCCGGTCGGCGACGGGACGTTCGAGATGGCCGTCGCCGTCGCGGAGATCTGGCGGGGGCAAGGGATCGGCCGGCGCCTGCTGGACGACGCCATCGATTGGGCTCGTCAACACGCGATCGCGCGCCTGCGGGCGACGATGCTCGCCACGAATGCGCCGGTCATCGCCCTCATCCGGGCGACGGGCTGCCGCGTGGTCCTGTGTGAGCCGGACGGTGGCGTGATCGAAGCATCCATCGAGATCGGATCCCCGGCGATCGCCGCGGCCTGATGGCCCGGGTTCGACCCTGGATCCTGGAAGGAGCACCTGTCAGGAGCGGATCCTGTTGGCGTATGACGGCGGCGAGCCGGCCCACAAGGCCCTGGAACTGACCGCCCGGCTAGCCACGCAGTTCGGAGCCAGCGTCATGGTCGTGAGCGTCGTGCCGGTCCGTCCGGGCCGAACCCCGATCGACCCGTGGGATGACCGCGAGGCGCATCGGGCTGAGTTGCTCGAGGCTGGCGCCGCGCTGCGCGGGCTCGGCATCGAGCCGGAACTCATCGAATCGGCCGGCGACCCGGCCAAGACCATCGAACGCATCGCGGCCGAGCGCTCCGTCGATGCCGTCATCGTCGGCGCGCGCGGTCTTGGCGTCGTGGGGCGCGTCCTGCAGGGCAGCGTGTCCGAACACGTCGCCACGCACGCGCCGACCACGGTGATCGTGGCCCGCTGACCCCGGCGGACCCGGCGGGCCGCCGGGTCCGAGGAGTGGACCGGACCGTCGTCCCGGTCGACGCGGCGGCCAGCCGGCGTCCGTCCCTCAGCGTCGTCGACGACGCAGGACGACGCCCGGGGTCAGCGCCACGGCCGCCAGGATCGTCAGAGCCGGCGCCAGGGCGATGAACGAGAGCAGCCCGCCGACGAGAGCCGGTGCGCCGAACAGGGCCCCCGCGCGGAACGTCCCTGACAAGGCCAGGGCGTCGCCCTGCTCCTCCGGTCCCGCGGCCAGGCTGGCCATCGCCGGCGCCAGGGTCGTGACCGTGCCGCTGGCCGCGCCGCCCGCCAGCAGCAGGAGCGCATAGGCGCCGACCACCGGGGGCGACGCCGCGATCGCGACGAGCGAGGCCCCGGCCGTGAACGCCGCGACGGTGACGACCTGGCGCACCCGCGCCGATGCCAGGTCCCGCAGGGCCAGGAGCGCGACCATCCCGGCGGCCTCCGAGGCCGTGACCAGCCACCCGATCCCCTGCGGCCCGATGCCGGCTCCGACGAGGACGACCGGGACGAAGGAACCCATCATCGACCACCACGTCCCGCCCACGACACTCGCCCAGCAGGCGGTGTCGACGCCATCGCGACGGAGCAGGTCCAGCGTCCCCGCAGATCGATCCCGGTCGAAGGTCGGGAACGCGACGAGGGCCAGCGCGCCGATCGCCGCGATGAGCGTCCCGCCCGCAGCCGCCGCGAGGGCCACCGGCAAGCCGATGACCGCGAGCATGCCGCCCAACGCCGGACCGGTGAGCGTGCCGAGATTGCCCGCGACGTTGAGATCGATGAGCCGACGGACCGGCCGCCCGCGGCCTCGGATGGCGTGGGTCTGGCTGCTCGTCCAGAAGATGGCCCGGGCACTGCCCTGCAGGATCTGGGCGAGCAGGAAGGCGGGCAGCACGCTCGTCAGCGCGAGGATCGTGAAGGCCGCCATGAGCAGCAGGCTGGACACGCCGATGAGCGTCCGGTCGCGGAACCGACCCAGCAGCGCTGGCAGCGCGAGCCGCATGGCGAATTGGGAGGCGGCAGCGCTCGCGGTCAGGAAGCCGATGGCGGCGGCGTCGTAGCCGGCGGCGAGGGCCAGGAGCGGGATCGCCACGGTCGCCACGCCGAGTCCCAGCGAGAACCCGAAGACGACGGACAGGGCGGCACGGCGATCGTCGCGGTGCGGTCGTGGCGCGGCGATCCCGGGCGTCGCGCTGGCAGGCTCCATGCGCCCGGACGATGGCGGCCCGGGGCGTCCGCCGTCAAACGCTGTGGGCTAGTGCCCCGGCGACGAGTTCCGGTGCGGACCCGAACAGGACCCACCGGCGACGACCAGCGGCCTTGGCGGCGTACATGGCGGCGTCCGCGTCGCGCAGGAGGTGGTCGGGCGAGGCGGTCTGCGGATCGGCCACGGCGATCCCGATGCTGGCATGGACGACGACGGGGTGGCCCTCGACGTCGATGGGATCGGCCAGATGCCGGAGTAGTCGCTCGGCGGCGAACGACGCGATGTCCACCGTGTCGCTCTCCTCAAGCAGGACGACGAATTCATCGCCGCCCAGGCGGGCGACGCAGTCGGACGGTCGGACAGCGGCCGCCAGTCGTTCACCGACCGTGCGCAGGAGGGCATCGCCGGCGGCATGGCCATACGTGTCGTTGACGTCCTTGAACTCGTCGAGGTCCAGGCACAAGACCGCCGGATAGCGCCGCGAACGCTGGCTGCGCGCCAGCGCCTGCTCCAGCCGGACGCCGAACAGGGCCCGATTGGCCAGTCCGGTGAGTGGGTCGTGGAATGCCAGGCGCTTGAGTTCGTCCTCGAGGTGCTTGCGTTCGGTGATGTCGACCAGGAACCCGTGCGACAGCATCGTTTCGCTGTCGGTCGATTCGATGATGCGTGCCTCTTCGCGGATCCAGATCACCGCGCCGCCCGCCTGGATGATCCGGTATTCCTGCTCGATCGACCCGTCGATGAGGTACGACTTGCCGCCTGTCACCACCCGATCCCGGTCGTCGGGGTGGATGAGGGTCAGCCACAGGTCGGGTTCGGCGTGCTGGGTTGCAACGGGATAGCCGGTCAGGTCGGCCATCCGCGGGCTGATGTAGACCGACTCGAGGAACGTTCCGTCGCTGCGCCGGAACCGGTCCAGGTACACGGCGGCGGGCAGGCGCTCCAGCAGCGTCCGCAACTGCTCCTCCCAGGCGATCTGACGCCCGAGCGCGGCGATCTCCGCGGCCTTGAGTGTTCTGAGGCGATGGATGAGCAGCCACCCATACGCGAGGCTGGTCAGCATCGCGACGACGATGGCCAGTCGGATGGGCCACGGCGTCGGTCCCGGCTGCAGGGCGAGGGTCGTGGCGCCCGCGATGATGACGCCAGGCCCCGCGATGGCGCGCACCGACCGGGCGTCGGACCGCAGGAGGGCCGTGGCATCGAGGCCGTGGTCACGCATGCTTCGAGCATGGCATTGCGCCCGGTGCAGCGCTACCACCCGGTATCCCGCCGATCTCTCGCGCAGATGCCGTAGACCGGTCCGGGTCAGGCGACGGTCCGGACCTCGAGCAGCTCGAGTTCGGCCGTCCGCGACATCGTCGAGACGTCGCCACACGACGGGCAGACGGCCATCGATCCGCCGACGAGGTCGTCGTGGCTCAGGGGCCTCGCGGACGCCACTTGCGCGCCGAGGCTGGTCAGGATCTCGTGGGCCTGGGCGGAAAGGCAGCTGGCGGCCTCGCGTCGTCGCTGGGCGGCGCGGGCTTGGCTCGGAGGAGGGGCATGTCCGGACCGTACCGCGGGACCGGGTGGACGTCTCGGGACCTTCGGCCCCCCGAAACGGTTCCCAATGGCCTCGATTTCCGCCGACGACCCCGGGCATGCTCGCCACAGGGGATTGCGTCCGCGTGGAGAACCGCGACCACGGGCTCGAGTCAGCCCCACGAAGGGAGCCCATCGACCGTGGCTCAGCAGTTCGAGTGTCTCGACGGCAATGAAGCCGCCGCCCGCATCGCCTACGCCGCCAGCGAAGTCATCGCCATCTACCCGATCACCCCGGCCTCGCCGATGGCGGAGCACTGCGACGACTGGTCGGCTGCGGCAAAGCCCAACCTGTGGGGCGCGATCCCCGACGTGGTCGAGATGCAGTCCGAAGCTGGCGCGGCGGGCGCCCTCCATGGCGCGCTCCAGAAGGGCGCCCTGGCCACGACCTTCACGGCGTCGCAGGGCCTCCTGCTGATGATCCCGAACATGTTCAAGATCGCCGGTGAACTGACGCCGGCCGTCATCCATGTCGCGGCCCGGACGCTCGCCACGCACGCGCTCTCGATCTTCGGCGACCACAGCGACGTGATGCACGCCCGGGCCACGGGCTGGGCGATGCTCGCCGCGGGCTCCGTCCAGGAGGCGCACGACTTCGCGCTTGTGGCGCACGCCGCCACCCTCCGTGCGCGGGTCCCGTTCCTGCACTTCTTCGACGGGTTCCGGACCAGCCACGAGATCGACAAGATCGCAGTCCTGGAGCGTGACGATGTCGCGGCCCTGATCCGCGACGACGATGTCCTGGCCTTCCGGGCGCGGGGCATGACGCCCGACGCGCCCGATGTGCGCGGGACCGCGCAGAACCCGGACGTCTTCTTCCAGGCCCGCGAGGCGTGCAACCCCTTCCATCTCGCGGTGCCGGGCATCGTCGAAGCGGTCATGGACGAATTGGCAGCCCGGACCGGCCGGCGCTACGGCCTGGTCGACTACCACGGCGCCCCGGACGCGGCGCGGGTCATCGTCGTCATGGGCTCGGCCAGCGGTGCGGTCGAGGAGACCGTGGATGCCATGGTCGCGGCGGGCGAGCGCGTCGGGATGCTCCGGATCCGCTTGTTCCATCCCTTCCCGGCGGCGCAGATCATGGCCGCCCTGCCCAAGACGGTGCGGGGCGTCGCCGTCCTGGATCGGACCAAGGAGCCGGGTGCCGTCGGTGAGCCGCTGTACCTGGAGCTCGTCGCCGCCATGGCCGAGGCGATGGACAGCGACGCCGCGCCGTTCGCGACCGCGCCGCGCGTCATCGGCGGCCGCTATGGGCTCAGCTCCAAGGAGATGACGCCCTCGATGATCCGGCCGATCTTCGAGGAGCTGGACGCGCCCCGGCCCAAGCGCCACTTCACGGTCGGCATCTACGACGACCTGACCCACCTGAGCCTGCCGATCGATGCCACGTTCCGCTACCAGCGACCCGCCGGCGAGGTCCAGGCCGTGTTCTTCGGCCTCGGCTCGGATGGGACGGTCGGGGCCAACAAGGCGTCGATCAAGATCATCGGCGAGAGCACCGACCTGTTCGCCCAGGGCTACTTCGTGTACGACTCCAAGAAGTCGGGCTCGGTCACGGTCTCGCACCTGCGCTTCGGTCCGGAACCGATCCGCTCCACCTACCTCGTTGACCAGGCGGACTTCGTGGCCTGCCACCAGTTCGGGCTGCTGGCCAAGGCGCGCGTCCTGGACGCGGCCAAGCCCGGCGCCACGGTCCTGCTCAACGCGCCGTACGGCCCGGACGAGGTCTGGGAGCACCTCCCGGCCGACATCCAGCGCCAGCTCGTCGACAAGCGCATCGACCTGTGGGTCATCGACGCCCTGGCCGTGGCCGCCGAGGCCGGCATGGGCAGCCGGATCAACACCGTCATGCAGCCGTGCTTTTTCCACCTGGCCGGGATCCTGCCGCCGGACGAGGCGATCAGCCGGATCAAGGCATTCGTCCAGAAGACCTATGCCAAGCGCGGCGAGGCCGTCGTGGCCCGCAACTTCGAGGCGATCGATCGGTCCATCGCGCGTCTGGGGCACGTGACCCTGGGCACGGTCGGCGACGCGGTCCCGACGCCCCTCCTCATCCCCCAGGTCGTGCCCGACTTCGTGGCCAGCATCACCGCCCGCCTCATGGCCGGCGATGGCGATCAGCTGCCGGTCAGTGCGCTGCCCGTGGACGGCACGTTCCCGAGCGGCACGACGAAGTACGAGAAGCGGGCCATCGCCCAGATGATCCCGGTCTGGGATCCGTCCATCTGCATCGACTGCGGCAAGTGCGCGATGGTCTGCCCGCACGCGACCATCCGGATGAAGGTCTTCCCGACCTCGGCCCTGAACGGCGCCCCCGCGGACTTCCCGAACAAGGAGTTCCGCTCTCGCGACCTGCCGGAGCATCGGCTGACCATCCAGGTCGCGCCCGACGACTGCACCGGTTGCGGTGTGTGCGTCGATGTCTGCCCGGCCCGCAGCAAGACCGACTCCAGCCACAAGGCCATCGACATGGCCCCGGTCGCGGAGCATCGCGACATCGAGCGGCCGCACTGGGACTTCTTCCAGACCATCCCGCAGCTGGATCGCTCGCTCATCGCCCATGACACGGTCAAGGGCAGCCAGGTCCTGGAGCCGCTATTCGAGTTCTCCGGGGCGTGTGGCGGCTGCGGTGAGACGCCCTACCTGCGCCTCGTCAGCCAGCTATTCGGCGACCGGATGATCGTGGCCAATGCCACCGGCTGCTCATCGATCTACGGCGCCATCCTCCCGACGACGCCGTGGACGACCAACGCCGCGGGCCGTGGCCCCGCCTGGAACAACTCGTTGTTCGAGGACAACGCCGAGTTCGGCCTGGGCATGCGCCTCGCCCTTGACGCGCAGACGCGTAACGCGCGCCAGCTCCTGGAGCGCCTGGCGCCGACCCTCGAGGACGGCCTGGCCAGCGCGATCCTGGACGCGAGCCAGGACACCGAGCCCGACATCGACCGCCAGCGCGGCCGGATCGACCGCCTGCGCGATGCGCTCGAAGGCGTGGACGGCGCCGCCGCGACCGACGCCCGGCACCTCCTGTCCCTGACCGGCGACCTCGTCCGCAAGGGCGTCTGGATCATCGGTGGCGACGGGTGGGCCTACGACATCGGCTTCGGTGGCGTGGATCAGGTCCTCTCGTCCGGTCGGAACGTCAACATCCTGGTCCTCGATACGGAGGTCTACTCGAACACCGGCGGGCAGGCCTCCAAGGCCACGCCGCGCGGCGCCGTGGCCAAGTTCGCGGCCGCCGGCAAGGGCACGGCCAAGAAGGACCTGGGCGCCATCGCTCGCTCGTACGGCAACGTCTATGTCGCCCAGATCTCGATGGGCGCCAACGACGCGCAGACGACCAAGGCCCTCCTGGAGGCCGATGCCTGGCCGGGACCGTCGCTGGTCATCGCCTACAGCACGTGCATCGCGCACGGCATCGACATGAGCCAGTCGATGAGCCATCAGAAGGATGCGGTCAAGAGCGGCTACTGGCCGTTGTACCGCTTCCAGCCGTCGGAGGCCGAGGGCGTCCACCCGTTCAAGCTCGACTACGCGGCCCCGAGCATCCCGATCGCCGACTTCGTCGGCACCGAGACCCGCTTCGCCGTCCTCCAGCGGACGGACCCGGAGCGGGCCGCGGAACTCGCCGCGCTGGCCCAGGCCGACGCCGACGAGCGCTGGCACTACTACCAGCAACTCGCCGGCATCGAGCGGACCGTCCCGCATCTCATCCACCTGGATGCACCGCTCCCCAGTTCGGTCACGACGACCGCGGAGGACGAGGCATGACCGTCGATCTCGGCACCCGCTACCTGGGCCTCGACCTGCGCTCACCGATCGTGGCCTCCGCCGCTCCGCACAACGGTGAGATCGCCACGGCGGTCGCCCTGGACCGGGCGGGCGTCGGCGCGATCGTCCTGCCGTCGCTGTTCGAGGAGGAGATCCTCGCCGAGGAGATCGGTCTGGATCGATCCCTGGAGCAGGGGACCGAGGCCTTCGCCGAGGCGCTCGACTACTTCCCAGCCATCGATCGGCTGCACGGCGTGGGCGACCGACACCTGCGAGCGCTGCGCCACGTCAAGGCACGGGTGAGCGTGCCGGTCATCGCCAGCCTCAACGCGAGCACGCAGGGTGGATGGGTCCAGTACGCCCAGCGAATGGAGGAATCCGGCGCCGATGCCCTGGAGCTGAACCTCTATCGCGTCGCCGCCGACCCGCGCCGGACCGCGGCCGAGATCGAGGCCGCGGACCTGGGCATGATCTCCGCGGTGCGCGCATCGATCGGGATCCCGGTCGCGGTGAAGCTCAGTCCCTACTACACGGCGATGGCCAACTTCGCCGAAGCGGTCGTCCGCAACGGCGCCGACGGCCTGGTCCTGTTCAACCGGTTCTACCAGCCGGACCTCGACCTGGACACGCTGGCCGTCGTCCCGACCCTGGAACTCAGTCACCCCTGGGAGATGCGCCTCCCGGTCCGCTGGATCGCCATCCTGCGACCCCAGCTCGGACCGGAGGTGTCGCTGGCCGCGACGTCGGGCATCGCCGACGGCCTCGACGTCCTCAAGGCGATGCTGGTCGGCGCCGATGTGGCGATGATGACTTCGGCGCTGCTCCGCCACGGGCCGGACTTCGTGGCCACGGTGGAGGCTCAGCTGCGCGCCTGGATGGAGGAGCGCGAGTACGACTCGGTCGACCAGCTGCGCGGCAGCGCCGGCGCCGCGACCGTCGAGGACCCGACGGCCTTCGAACGGGCGAACTACCTGCGCACGATCCGCTCCTGGAGCACCCCGCCGACGCTACTGCCGGTGCCCTGACCTTAGCGTGAGTGAGGCAGCTTCGCCTTGGTCAGCCAGAAGTCGTTGATGCTCTTGACCAGGTTCTCGAACTTGTCGAGCTGGACCGGCTTGCTCAGGTAGGAATTGGCCCGGAGTTCATAGCTCAACACGATGTCCGCTTCGGCGTCCGATGTCGTGAGGGTCACGGTCGGAATGATCTTGAGCGACTCGTCTTCCTTGATCGAGGAGAGCACCTCGCGGCCGTCCATCCGGGGCAGGTTGAGGTCGAGCAGGATGAAGTCCGGGCGCGGCGCTTCGCTGTGCCGACCCTCCCGGCGCAGGAATGCCATGGCCTCCACGCCATCAGTAGCGACATGCAGACGGATGAGCATGTTCGCCTCGCGGAACGCCTCCCGGGTGAGCCGCACATCGCCCGGACTGTCCTCGACCAGCAGGACTTGGATCGGGCACCCTTCATCATTCGAGATCATGCGCTGACGGCACTGGCGTGGAGCGTGAAACGAAAGGTTGATCCCTCGCCGGCGCGGGACTCCACGCTGATCGTGCCGCCGTGCCGTTCGACGATCTTGCGACAGATCGCCAGGCCGATGCCGGTCCCGCTGAATTCGTCGCGTCCATGGAGCCGCTGGAACATCCCGAAGATCCTCTCGAAGTAGGCCGGATCGATGCCCAGGCCGTTGTCGCGTACCGTGAAGCTCCAGCCGCCGTCGATCGGCGTTGCCGCCACATGGATCAGCGGGTGGCCGGAGCCCTGGTATTTGATGGCATTGCCGACCAGGTTCTGGAACAGCTGGGTCAGTTGCGAGGCGTCCGCCAGGACCATGGGTAGCGGGTCGTACGTGATCGTCGCGCCGCCATCGGCGATGGCGCCTTCCAGGTTGCGCAGGGCCTGATCGAACGAAGCCTGCGCGGAGACCTCGGCCAACTCCTGACCCTTGGTCCCGACCCTGGAGTAGGCCAGCAAGTCGCCGATCAGACGCTGCATCCGCTCGGCGCCATCCACCGCGTAGGCGATGAATTCGTCGGCGTCGGCGTCGAGCTGTCCGGTATAGCGGCGCGACAGCAGCTGGGTGTAGCTGGCCACCATCCGGAGCGGCTCCTGGAGGTCGTGCGATGCGAAGTACGCGAACTGCCCCAGTTCCTCGTTGGACCGCTCGAGATCCTTGATGGTCTCGGCGAGCGTGGCCTCCGCAGCGCGCCGCACGCTGATGTCGCGGATCGCGGCGGTGACCAGGGTGCCGTCCGCCGATTCGAGCGGGCTGAGCATGATCTCGATGGGGAACTCGGTGCCGTCCTTGCGCAGCGCGACGAGTTCGATGCCGGTCCCGATCTGTTGGGCCAGCGCGTCGGCCGCGGAGCGCAGGTCGTCGGCGATGAGCCGCTCGGCGAATCCTTCCGGGATGATGTTCCGGACCTGTTGGCCGATGAGTTCGTCGCGGCTGTACCCGAATTGCTTCTCTGCCTGCAGGTTGAGGAGCACGATGTCACCGGCCTGATCGACGACGACCATGGCGTCGGGCGCGGCCTCGAGCAGGCCCCGGTAGCGGGCCTCCGCAGCCGTGCTCTCACTCAGGTCGTGGCTGAATTCCGAGAATCCTCGGAGGTTGCCCGCTTCGTCGCGCAGCGCCGTGGTGATCACGCGGGCGAGGAATCGCGACCCATCCTTCCGAACGCGCATCCCTTGTTCCTCGTGGCGGCCGCTGACCGCGGTCTGGCGCAGGACCTCCGCCGGGCGCCCGCGCTCCTGGTCGTGGGCGGGAAAGAAGATCGAGAAGTGGCGGCCGATGATCTCTTTCGCCCGGTAGCCCTTGATCCGCTCGGCCCCGGCGTTCCAGCTGATGATCGAACCGTTCTGGTCCATCATGAACACCGCGAACTCGCGGATGCCGTCGAGCAGGAGTCGGTAGTGGTCGTCCCCACCCTCGGCGATCGTCAGCGTCTCGACGTCTTCGCCGGTCACCGGGGCGGCCCAGCCAAGGCTGCCGCCTGGGCGTCGTGTACCGCCTGGACCAGACCGTCGGCGGAGACCGGCTTCGAGACGAAGCGAGCGCCCTGGGCGATCACCCGGTCGAGATCGAGGTTCTCCGGCGTGTAGCCGGACAACAGGACGATGCCGATCGACGGGTAGCGATCCAGCATCGTGTCGGCCAAGGCGATCCCCGACATGTTGGGCATCACGACGTCGGTCACGAGCACATCCAGGGGCGGCCCCAGGCGG
Source organism: Candidatus Limnocylindrales bacterium (assembly GCA_051306295.1). Taxonomy (GTDB): domain Bacteria; phylum Chloroflexota; class Limnocylindria; order Limnocylindrales; family CSP1-4; genus SPCO01. The sequence continues at coordinate 27,439 of JBPPMZ010000108.1, read as the reverse complement.
GTCATGGCCAGGGCCGCGCGCCCATCGGTCGCGGCCAGCACATCGTACCCGGCCCGTTTCAGCAATCGGGAGACCATCTGACGGACGGCCGGATCGTCCTCCACCACCAGGACCCGGCCGGCTCCCGTGATCGGTGCGCCGCCGGCGGGTCGGCGCGGCTCGATGGTCGCGTTGATGCTCGGGAGGTAGATCTTGAACGTCGATCCCTGACCAGGCGCCGAGCGGACCGAGATGCGGCCACCCGCCTGCTCCACGATCCCGTGCGCGGTCGCCAGCCCGAGGCCGGTGCCCTTGCCGATGTCCTTGGTGGTGAAGAACGGCTCGAATATGTGCTCGCGTGTCGCGGCGTCCATGCCCACGCCGTTGTCGGTGACCTCCAGAGAGACGTACGAGACGGCCGGGTCCAGGCCGAGCAGGTCGTCGTGGTCCGGTGCGGCGCGTCCGGTCGCGATGGCCACCAGCCCGCCGTCCGGCATCGCGTCCCGCGCATTGACGATGAGGTTGACGATGATCTGGTCGAATTGGCCAGCATCCGCTCGGATCCGCCCAGCAGCCGCGTCCAATCGGAGGCTCAGCTCCAGGTGTTCGCCGATCAACTGACGGACCATCGGCGCGATGGAGGTCACGGCTGCGTTGATGTCAAGGACCGTGACCGCGACGACTTGCTGCCGACTAAAGGTCAAGAGCTGTCCGGTCAGGGCGCTCGCTCGACCAGCGGCGTCGCGGATGGCCGCAACACTCGAGAGCAGTCCACGCCGATCAACCCGGACCGGGTCCATGTCGACGAGGTCCTGGCCAAGCAGCTCCGCATAGCCGCTGATGGCGAACAACATGTTGTTGAAGTCGTGGGCGATGCCCCCGGCCAGACGTCCGACCGACTCCAGCTTCTGCGCTTGCAGAAGCTGGTGCTCGCTGGCGCGACTCGCATCTTCGAGGACCTTGCGCTCGATCGCGTAGCGCACGGCGCGGAGCAGGCTCCGGGCGTCGATCTGGCCCTTGATCAGGTAGTCCTGTGCGCCCTCCTGGAGGGCCAGCACCGCGAGAGATTCATCGTCGAGCCCGGTCAGGACCACGAGCGGCACGTTGGGGGCCACTGCCCGCGCGCGCCGGACGGCATCCAGGCCCTGGGCGTCGGGCAGGCCAAGGTCCAGGAGGATGACATCCACGCCGGTCGTCGCGAGGTGTCGCTCCGCGTCCCCCATCGACTCGACATGGGTGAGGTCGGTCAGGTGGGCATCCTGGACGTGGAGCATCTCGCGCAGGAGGCGCGCATCGCCGGGGTTGTCCTCCACGACCAGCAGGAGTCGCTTCCTGGGAACGCCGTCCGGCCCGGGCCGCGCCTTGACGGGTGCCGGCATGGACCGAAGTCGTGTGGTCACGGACGCGGCAGGGCTCGCGACGGTGCGTCCGCCGTCGGTGATCGCCACGCCTCCCCACGCGCCGGGGCCGCGACCGCCCGGCTGAGCGCGGTCAAGGCCACGCGCAGTATCCACCCTACGACCGTCGGCCCGGCCGACCGTCCAGGCATCATCGGACCGAAGTGGCCGGCGCCGGCGCTGGGCCGGTCGTGGGTCGTGCCGCCAGCGCCCGCGCAGTCGCTTCCATCAGGGCCGCGACGCTGAAGGGCTTGGCCAGGAAGTAGGCCTCTGCCTCGAGGTCCTGGCCGACATCCGCATAGCCACTTATGACCACGATGCCGATCGTAGGTCGTTTGGCCCGGATCCTGGCGGCGAGCTCCCGGCCGTCGATGCCCGGCATCATGATGTCCGTCATCAGGAGGTCGATGGGGCCCGCATGAGCCTCGCTGATGGCGAGTCCCTGGTCGCCGTCTGACGCTTCCAGGACCTCGTAGCCCGCTGAGCGCAGGACGCGTTCGGCGAACTCGCGGATCGAGGCATCGTCCTCGACGAGCAGGACCATGCCCGTGGTGCGGGCCGTGCCGATCACCGGTCGACCCACGGTCAGTCGCTGCACGGCCCCGACCCTGGGCAGGTCCACCGAGAACGTCGAGCCCTGGCCGGGCTGCGTCTGGAGGTGCAGCTCGCCGCCCGATTGGGCCACGATCCCGAACACCGTCGAGAGGCCCAGACCCGTGCCCTTGCCGGGCCCTTTGGTCGTGAAGAACGGGTCGAAGATGCGTGCCTTCGTCTCGTCGTCCATGCCGATGCCATCGTCCGAGACGCTGATCCGCACGAATGGCCCCGAGGTTTGATCCGGGTCCGGAAGCGCCGGATCGTTGTCCGCCAGGTCCGCGACCGTGATGGTGAGCGTCCCGCCGGCCGGCATAGCGTCGCGGGCATTGATCGCGAGATTGACGATGACCTGCTCCAACTGCGTGGGGTCGACGCGCACCCAGGCATGTGTCGAGTCGACCCGGATGTCAAGGCTGATGCGATCACCGAGAAGGGGCCGCAGGATCGGGACGAGGTCGTTGACGATGCGCGCCGGGTCGACGTCGACCGGCGCCAGGATCTGGCGCCGGGAGAAGGCCAGGAGCGTTCGGACGACGCCGGCCGCCTTGTCGGCGCTGACCAGGACGTGCGCGATGTCGTCGCGAACGGGATCTCCCGGCACCAGGCTCTGCAGGGCCAGCTCGGCGTAGCCACGGATGGACGTGAGCAGGTTGTTGAAGTCGTGTGCGACGCCGCCGGCGAACTGGCCCACCGCCTCAAGGCGCTGGTTCTGGACCAGTTGCGCGTCCATGCTGCGCTTGCCCGTCATGTCGCTGACGTTGAGCATCGTCCCCACGAACGTACCGTCCGGGGTCAGGATCGGGCTGCCGGCGATGAGGCCGAAGAGGTCGCTGCCGTCGGCGCGGCGGAGCCGCAGCTCCATGCGCTCGCCGGCCTGGATGCGCTGGCGGTCCAGGAAGCCGTTGACATCCGTCCAGAGGGCCTCGTCCACGAACTCGGTCATGGCCCGACCGTGGAGTTCCGCCGGCGTGGTGCCGAGCAGGCCGGCCATGGCCCGGTTGGCGTACGTGGTGCACTGGTCCGCGCCGACGAGCCAGACGCCGTCGAACATGCCATCGAAGATCGAGCGCAGCCGGTCCATCGGCACCTGGCCGACGGACGTGATGATCTGCGACGTCCGGCCATCGACGCTGACGTCGTCGCTTGGTCCGGCAGCCTCGGTCGGGACAACGCGCGCGCGCACACGGTCATGGGCGGTCATCGTCGTCGATCGTGCGCGTCCGTTCGCCCGTCGTCATGACGGTTCGTCATGTGGGAGAGCGGTGCATGATCACGCCCATGGACCCACAGCCGCTGCGCGTCGTCATCGCCGAGGACTCCGTGCTGTTGCGCGAGGGGCTGGCGCGGTTGATCTCGGACTCGGGCGGGACGGTCGTGGCGGCGGTCGGCGACGGGCCTTCGCTGGTCGCGGCGGTGCAGGCGCATCGGCCGGACGTGTCAGTCGTGGATGTCCGGATGCCGCCGACCCAGCGCGACGAGGGGCTGCGGGCGGCGATCGAGGCTCGTCGACTGGTGCCCGGTTCGCCCGTCCTCGTCCTGAGCCAGTATGTGGAGCGTCACTACGCGACCTCGCTCCTCGCCGACCGGGCCGGCGGCGTCGGCTACCTGCTCAAGGACCGCATCGCCGACGTGCGCGACTTCATGGAGGCCCTGCGGCGCGTGGCCCGAGGCGGGACCGCGCTGGACCCCGAGGTCGTCGCACAGCTGATGGTCACGCGCCAGGCCGATGACCGGCTCAAGGTCCTGACCCCTCGCGAGCGCGAGGTGCTGGGCGCCATGGCCGAGGGTCGAACCAACGCCGGGATCTCGGAGCTCCTGACCATCTCCGAGGGCGCTACCGAGAAGCACATCACCAACATCTTCGGCAAGCTCCAGCTGCCGGACTCGGATCACGATCATCGACGCGTGCTCGCGGTGCTGACCTACCTCGGGTCGTGACGGCAGGCCCTAGCGACGGCCCTCGCCGGGGAGCACCCAGCCCGTCACGGGTGCCGAAGCGGGCGACGGCGGGACCACGATCGTGGCCCGGACCACGGTCGGCCCGCCCGTCGGACTCGTGACCGCGAGCGTCCCGTCCAGCGCCGCGACACGATCGGCCAGGCCAGCCAGGCCGCCGCCCGGAACCATCAGCGCGCCTCCGACACCGTCGTCCTCGACCTCGACCACGAGCTTGTCGCCATCGAGGCGGACGCGGATCTCGGAGCGCGTCGCCGTGGAGTACTTGGCGACGTTCGCGACCGCCTCGGACACGACGAAGTAGGCCGCGCGCTCGATCGCGTCGGGAAGCCGGAGGCCCTCCGGCAGTTCGCTGTTGACGATGGTGGGCACGGGGCTGCGGCCGGCCAACGCCGGGAGGGCCGCGACGAGCCCGCGGTCCAGGAGGATCGCCGGCGCCATGCCGCGCACCAGGTCCCGGATCTCGGCCAGGGCCTGGCGGGCCTGGTCGCGGGCATCGGCGACCAGGATCTTGGCCTCAGCCGGGTCGCCGTCGATCTTCTCCTCGGCGAGACCGAGCTGCATGACGCGACCCGACGACCCACCGATCAACCCCGACGTCCCGCCGAGCGGCACCGGCTGCGTCGAGTGCCTCGCGACCGGTGGCTGGTGGTTCCGCCTCCGACGTTGCGCGGCGTGCGGCCATATCGGCTGCTGCGACACGTCGCCATCCCAGCACGCGAGCCACCACGCGTTCGACCTGCGGCACCCGATCATCGCCAGCTTCGAGCCCGGCGAGGATTGGTTCTGGGACTTCGCGGCGGAGGACGCCGTGGACGGACCCACGCTCGTTCCGCCGCACCACCATCCGCTTGACCAGCCGACACCAGGTCCAGCGGGGCGCGTCCCGGCGGACTGGGAGGAGCACCTCAACTGACGGTCTGCGGCGACCGTGCCGGGGTCCATCGGCCCGTGCGACCCTGACGGCCTGCCCATCGCCAGGAATCGGCATGTAGCAGGCACGCCTCTACAACGAGCATGACTAGGGCCAAATCCGTCGCATGTAGAGGCCGTGGCTCTGGTAACCGCGCGATGTGGACGGAGGAACGCCTCTCGGCCCTGACGGACGCGCATACCAGCAGCCGTAGCTCTAGATACCGAGGATCGACCCGGCCGGGGCGACCTGTCGGACGCTACGGCGCGGCCGGGGGCAGCGGCAGGCCGCAATCGGGCGTCGTGCACAACTCCAGGTCGAGCTGGGCGAGGCCCTCGACGAGCGGCGTGAACCCGAAGTAGCGGCCGAATGAGCGGCTGGTCACGCCGGCCGGGACGCCGCGCACCATGACGGCTCCGCCTGAGTCGCCCGGGGCCGCCTCGATGTCCGCCACGATCATGCACGGGAAGTAGTCGCCGTCCTCGTCGTGGAGGTATTCGCCCTTCTCCAGGACCTCGCCGCGGCGGTAGATGTCGCGGCCGTTGATCTCGGCGAGGTCGCCGATGGCGACATCGGCACAGCCCAACGGCGCCGTGCCGGGCGGGATCGTGCGGTAGCCCGCCGTCCCGAGGTCGACGACGTTGAGATGCCCCCACGGGATGCGCTCCGGCGCCACGACCAGGTAGTTGATGTCGGACGACGCGCACTTGTGGCCCTCGTACGGGCAGGTGGCATCGCGCGCAGCCGGCCCGAACACGCCGCGGACCGTCGTGCCGTCCGGGTCGTAGGCCACGGTGCCCTCGGTCGTGCAGTGGCCGGTCGAGGTGAGGACGATGGTCTCGCCCTGGCGCGCGTAGAAGCCGCCCGAGCAGTAGCCCCACAGCTGTTGACCGGCAAGGACCGGCGGGTCGTAGAGCGCGGTCGTGCGTCGCGGGGTCGTCACCTCGCGGCCGATCACGACGACGACCATGGCCACCAGCACGCCGGCCAGGGCAACGATGACGAGGCGGCGCGGATCCCAGCCTCGCGCTCGAGCGGATCGAGCTCCAGGTACGCCCGTCAACCCCGCTCCTTGATGCGCTCGATCCCGTCCAGGATCAGGTCCAGCGCGAACTCGAAGTCGCCGGCGTCGAGATGGCCGGCACCCTCCAGGTGCTGCGCCACGTGCGTGGCGAGATCGGGGTACTCGTCGACCGGGAGCTGCGCGAGGAACCGCGCCCCCTCCTCGACCACGGCTTCCGGGTCGATCGCGAAGCTCATCTCCTGGAGGGTGTAGCCGACGATGTGATTCTCGACGGCGTGGAAGGCGTGTTCGGTCAGCTCCGGCGAGAACCCGGCCTCCCGGAACCCCCGAAGACCCGCGTCCATGTAGCGCAGTCGCCCGGGACCGAGGGCCTCGCGCGACACCCAGAGCAGGCTCGCCCAGGGATGGCGCACGAGGACGTCGTGCGCGGAGATGGCCCGTTGGCGGGCGGCCGCCCGCCACCCTGCGGCGCCGCCTGACGGCACCTCGATCTCGCTCGCCACCAGGTCGACGATGGCATCCAGGATGTCGTCCTTCTTGGCGACGTAGTAGTAGAGGGTCATCACCTCGACGCCGAGCGCACTGGCGAGCCTGCGCATGGTCAGCGACTCGAGCCCGTCACGGTCAGCCAGGTCCATGGCCGCGCGCAGCACCCGCTCCCGGCTCATTTGGGGTCGGACCTTCGCGATCCGGCGTGGTGCCATGGTTTCCTCCTCCGGCGATCAGGCCGCAACGGTACCCGAGGCCTGACGTTCGTACAACGTACGCGTACGGTACACCCACGCGGGTCGTACAACGTACGAAGGCGCGACCGGACGGCCGATGCGACCACGAGACAACGAGATGACGATGAACGAGCTACAGGGTCAGGAACGCGAACGACGAATCCTTCGATGGGGTGGCCTTGCCGGGGTGCTTGGGAGCGTCCTGATGATCGTGGTCTTCGTCATCGTCGGCGTCTTCGTCGGCGAGGCGGCGACCAAACCCTCCGAAGCGCTCATCCGGTTCCCCGACATCCAGGCCGCGCGCACGGTAGAGAACAGCCTGTACCTGGCGGTCCTGGCCCTCTGGGGCATCCACCTGCTGGGCCTGTACCGGGCCACGCGGACCAGCCTCGCGCCGGCGATCGTGGGTGGAGCGCTGGGCCTGGTCGGCCTCACCGTGCTCGCGGCCGGCGCCCTGCCGCATGTCGCCACCCTGGGCGAGCGCTGAGATGATCGACGCGATGCAGACCTTCGGCTTCGACCGGTACGGCGGCCCCGACGTCCTGGAGTTCCGCGACAGCGCCATGCCGTCGGTCAGGGGCGACCAGGTCCTGGTCCGCGTCCGTGCCGTTGCCGTCAACCCGGCCGACTGGCGGCTCATGCGCGCCGATCCCCATCTCGTTCGCCTGGCCAAGGGCCTGCGTCGGCCGCGTCGGCGCATCGTCCCGGGCAGCGACATCGCGGGGGTGGTCGAGGCCGTGGGTCCCGCCGTCGGGCGGTTCCGGCCGGGCGACGCGGTCTTCGGTGAGATCGATACCGGCGGCGTTGCCGAGTTCGCCAGCGTCCCCGAGAGCGCCCTGGCGCCGAAGCCGGCGAACCTTTCCTTCGAGCAGGCCGCCGCCGTGCCGATGGCCGCGGTGACGGCCCTCCAGGCCCTGCGCGACCGAGGACGGATCCAGGCAGGGCAGCGGGTCCTGATCAACGGCGCCTCGGGCGGCATCGGCACGTTCGCCGTACAGATCGCGAGGTCGTTCGGTGCGCACGTGACCGGCGTGTGCAGCGCGAGGATCGTGGACCTCGTGAGCTCCATCGGTGCCGACGACGTCATCGACTACACGACGCAGGGCTTCGCGACCGGCGAACGCCGATTCGAACTCGTCATCGACATGGTCGGCGACCGGTCGCTCTCGGAGCTGCGGCGTGCGCTGGTGCCGCATGGGACGCTGGTCGCCGTCGGGAGCGGCGCGGGGGGATGGCTGGGGCCGGCGGCCCGGATGCTCCAGGCCATGGCGCGCTCACCGTTCGTCAGCCAGCGGCTGGTCGGCGTGACGGGCACCCCGCGGCGCGCGGACCTGGAGTTCATCACCGGGCTCATCGAGGCCGGGCAGGTCACACCGGTCATCGACAGGACCTATCCGTTGCCCGAGGCCCGTGAGGCGATCCGCTACGCGACGCCGATGGCGATGGCGCGTAGGGCCGTCGTCACGTTCCCCTCGAATCCACCGGTCGCGAGCTGGTACACGACCATGACGATGACCAGGATGGCGGTGCTGCCGAGGGTCGCCCGGATGGTCGCCCGCACGGCGTCCCGATCCATGGCTCGCAGGGCGTAGACGACACCCACCGCACCGACCATCGAGGCGCACATCGCCAACATCTTCTCGAAGCTCGAGTTGGCGCCTACCTCAGACGATCACCGTCGCGTCCTGGCCGTGCTGGCCCACCTGCGCGGAGCCGGTCCGCCCGACGCCTTGACCGGCGCGACCGACTGGAGTCAGCGCCCCACACCGCCGAGATCGCGTACCGGATGCGCCGGCGCGACCAGTTCGCCGCTGGCTAACCCTTGGCCTGGACCTTCGCCCAGGAGTCCTTGAGCGTCATCGTGCGGTTGAACACGAGCGCACCCGGCCGCGAGTCCAGATCCGGGGTGAAGTAGCCCAGGCGCTCGAACTGGACCGTCTCGCCGATCGGCGTATCGGCGAGTGATGGCTCCAGCATCGCCCGGGTCACGATGACCTCGGACGCCGGGTTCAAGTCGGCGAACAGGTCGCCGTCCGCGCCAGGATCGGGTCGCACGAAGAGGTGGTCGTAGAGCCGGACCTCGGCCGGTACGGCGTGCGCCGCCGACACCCAGTGGAGGGTCGCCTTGGGGCGCCGGCCATCGGGCGCGTCGCCGCCGCGCGTCGCCGGGTCATACGTGGCCCGCAGCTCCACGACGCGGCCCGCCGCATCCTTCACGACCGATGTGCAGGTGATGAAGTACGCGTTCCGCAGCCGGACTTCGCGGCCAGGGGCGAGGCGGAAGAACTTCGGGGCGGGCTCCTCCATGAAGTCGTCGCGCTCGATCCACAGCTCGCGTCCGAACTCGACCGACCGCACGCCGGCCGACGGGTCCTCCGGGTTGTTCACGACCTCCATCGATTCGACGACGCCGTCGGGATAGTTCTCGATGACGACCTTGATCGGATCGAGCACGCCGAAGCGTCGCTGCGACGTCCGGTTGAGGACGGCGCGGACCTCGTGCTCCAGCATCCCGACCTCGTGGACGCTGTCCGCCTTCGCCACGCCGATCGCCGCCGCGAAGTTGCGCAGGCCCTCCGCAGGGAAGCCCCGACGCCGCAGCCCCGCGAGAGTCGGCATCCGCGGGTCGTCCCAGCCGCGGACCAAGCCGTCGTTGACGAGGCGGAGCAGGACCCGCTTCGAGAGCACGGTGTAGGTGAGATTGAGCCGCGCGAACTCGTATTGCCGCGGTCGCGAGGGGACCGGTAGGTTATCGATGCACCAGTCGTAGAGCGGTCGGTGGATCTCGAATTCGAGCGTGCAGATCGAGTGGGTGATGCCCTCGATGGCGTCCGACTGTCCGTGGGCGAAGTCGTAGGTCGGGTAGATCGACCAGGCGTCGCCGGTGCGCGGGTGCGTCGAGTGCAGGATCCGGTACAGGACGGGGTCCCGCATGATCACGTTCGGGGACGCCATGTCGATCTTCGCGCGGAGGACGCGAGCGCCGTTCTCGAACTCGCCAGCGCGCATCCGCGCGAAGAGGTCGAGGCTCTCCTCGACTGGCCGGTCGCGCCAGGGGGAGTTCTGCCCGGGTTCGGTCAGGGTGCCCCGGTACGCGCGGATCTCGTCCGCGCTGAGATCGTCGACGTAGGCCAGGCCGCGCTCGATGAGGTGGACGGCCCAGGCGTATAGCTGCTCGAAGTAGTCCGAGGCGTAGTAGAGGTGCTCGCCCCAGTCGAAGCCGAGCCATCGCACATCGGCCTGGATGCCGTCGATGAACTCCTGCTCCTCCTTGGTCGGGTTCGTGTCATCGAACCGGATGTGCGTCCGCCCGCCGAACTCGGCGGCGATGCCGAAATTGAGGCAGATCGACTTCGCGTGGCCGATGTGCAGGTACCCGTTGGGCTCCGGCGGGAAGCGCGTGACGACGCTCGTCGTCCGGCCCTCGCGCAGATCCGCGGCAACGATGTCGCGGATGAAGTCGGAGCGCTCGGGCGGCGCGGGGGTTTCGGTGCTCATCGGGCGCGGCTCCTGCGGACCATGGGGAGGAGTCGCGGCTCACGCGCTGGCGCACCACACACCCCTGCGGGGAGTTGGCTGGCGCGCCAGGATTCGAACCTGGAACCCCCTGATCCAGAGTCAGGTGCTCTACCGTTGAGCCACGCGCCAGCGACCGTTGCAGCCCCTGCGGGTGCCTCCGGAGTCTATCGCCGCGGGCCGGTGTGGACAACCATCGACGCCTCGCGGGTCGGCGATACTGCGCGAGATGAAGGTGTACTTCGCCGGACCCCTCTTTACCGCGGCCGAGCGAGCCTGGAATGCCGAGTTGACGGGCGCCCTTCGAGCCGCCGGGCACGAAGTCTTCCTGCCCCAGGAGCAGGAGCCGGGCATCCGTGTCAGCCGCGCAGCATCGAGGGCAGCCCCGAGTCGCTCGAACGTCGCCGCCGCGGTGTCCAGCTCGAGGGCGACGGCCTCGGCATCCCCGAGCCCCTCGTACGCGACGGCCAGCAGCACCGAGACGCGTGCGCTCGGTCGCGTCGGTCCAGTGAGCGGCTCGGCGGAAATCGGCCAGCTCATGACAGGCGCCGATCAGGTTGCAGTAGATGTTCCCGGCCCATTCGGGACTGAGCTCGTTGACGAGGACTGGAACCATCGCCTCGTCGAGGACGGCCAGGCCCTCCGCGACCTGGCCGGCCTTCAGGAGCATGCGGCCCTCACCGAGGAGGCCCGCGGCGACCAGATTGCGGTTGCCATTCATCCGGCCGATCTCCTGGACCCGACGGGCGGTTGCGATCACTCCATCCGGATCCGCACCGCCGAGCTGCGACTCGACGCCGATCAAGTAGAGGACATACCCGTGCTCGGGCGTTTCGTCGGCCTCGTTGGCGAGCAGGCGTGTGCAGCGGCCCATCTAACCGGAGCCTGCGACGTCGTCGCCGCGCAGGAAGAGGGTGATTGCAATGGCCATGGCCATCCTTGCCGCGTCGCGGGGCCGCTCGATATCGAGGTAGCGCCGATAGGCCTCCTCCGCGACGGTGATGGTGGCGTCGACCTCGCCGAGCCACCAGTGTGAATCGCTCAGATGGTTGCGGTCGTCCGCCGTCAGCTCGAACCCCAGCTGGCGGCCGCGCTCGAAGGCCTCCCGCGCGGCCGGCCAATCGCGACGTCTGTACGCGTGGCGCGCGGTCTCGAGGAGGATGTCCGGCTCGATCATCGGGATACCCGCTTGCGAGGTTTCGATCATCGCCGTGATCCCGGGGGTCGATGACTCGTTCGACCAAGCCGCCGTCGCATCTCGGCCCCCTTCGGCATTGCCCGGTCGACGGCGACGCGGGACGCGCTCGAGGTTGGCCGTCAGCGCGTTCCGTCCCTTAGCTCGGACGCGCAGCCCGTGAACGCACGGAGACGTGGTCAGGAGTGTCTTCGCCCGCTCCATCCGCGCTCGAAGTCGGGTTCCGCACCTGACCAGAAATCAGGCGCGCAGAAGACAAAGATGGAGCCGATGGGGGAGGGGCTTCGCCTGACCAGAGTCAGCTGACCGATATTCGCGATTCCTCGGTCGCTGTGAGCACGAAATCCAGCCTCGGGCTCGCGGTCGGACTCCTGCTCGGTCTCGCGGTCGGCTCCGTGGTCGGCCATCTCCCGATGCTCGCCGCGGGCGGCGCGATCGCGGGCGCTATCGTTGGCGCGATGGCCGCGCGGCGACGCCGCACAGCCGACGATCGGAGCGAAGCACTGAAAGGGAGTGGGGAGCCATGGCGATAACCATCGTGCGCGAGATGGTCGGGACGAGTCCGCACTCGTGGAGCGACGCGGCCAGGACGGCTGTGGCGACGGCTGCCCGGACCGTCCGCAACATCCGCCGCATCGAGGTCGTGCGTTCGTCCGCGATGGTCGAGGGCGACACCATCGTCGAGTACCGTGTGGAGTTGAAGATCCATTTCGACTACGAGGGCTGACCCTTGCTACGGCCTCTCGAACTCCGCAAGCCGGGGCGGTGGTCTCGAGAAGCGCACACATGCTTATCCGATTGCCTCAGCACACCACAACATGTAGTGTCCGGGCATGGGCGGCAGGAAACCGGGCGACTACCCGAAGACCATCGCCGAGTTCCACCGCCGGTTTCCCGATGACGAGGCCTGCCTGCGGTATCTCGTCGCCAATCGGCTCCTCTGAGCCCATCCGGCGGCCCATGTCGTGCTCATCTGGGGCCGTCTGCATGCCTTCCGAGGCGTTTAGCTGCGGAACCCGGGTGTAGGCGGGCAGCAGGTTCGAGAGGTCGGTCGCCCGCGCGGGGGCGCCATAGGGGGAGACGTCCGCACGGCCAGCCCCGTCGCCGAGCAGGGCCTTCCAGCCGAGGAGGTTCATCTCGCGCGGCCAGCCCGGCCAGTTCCCGGCGAACTCCCTGCTCGACGCGGTCACGTTGCGTCGTCGAGCATCGGGTAGATGAGGTATGGGAAGGCGATCTTCGGGCCTCCCCGGTCCCTGGCCACGAGGACGGTCGCCGCGGACAGGCCGCCGCCCGCGCTCTCGCCGCCGACGGCGATCCGGGTCGGGTCGATTGTTGCCCAGTTGCGTAACCTCCCGATGAGCGCCTGCTTGATCAGAGACCTTCGAGACCCGATCGCGGGTCCGACGTTATGCCAGGTGCGGCATTGACTTCCGGATCAGCTCCGTGAGCTTCTCCCCGTCGGGCCGGACCAGTTCGCCGACGCGCTCCCGGTCGACGTCCGCGACGATGATCTGCCCGATCTCGGTCCGCACGACCCCGAAGATGCCGAGGTCCCGCATCCGCTGCGTCTGCGACTGGTTGTCCTCGGTCGGCGTCAGGTAGTGCAGCGAACCGGCGCGGTAGCGATGGATCAGGAAGAGCTGGACGAGCGTCATCAACCGCCGTCTGCGGATCTCCGGCGCCGTGTTCTGGTCGCGGATCGAGAGGATGCTGCGGCCACGGCGATCGAGGATGCTGGCGAAGATCACATTGGCGAGCGTGTCGCCCGAGTCGTCCAGCACCCGTAGCTCCAGGAGGTCGGATCCTGCCGTGTGGGGCCGCAGCTCGACGCGGATCCTCCCCGGCCGATCCCAGTGGCTCGTCCACGTGGCGAGCCAGTCCTCGAGCAGCCTGGTCGGCACCTCCGTCTGGACGAGATGCTGGTGTTGCGTCGAGCCCTTGCCCATCGCCTTCGTCGCCGCAGTCCGCCCTGAGGCCGCCATCAAGGCTGCGTCCAGCCGATCGCCGCCGACGAGGGACTGTGGGGTCCGGTACGGAGATTCGAGCAGCCGGAACTTCCGCTGGAGGCGGGCCAGGGCGAGCATGCCGTCGTCCCGCAGTGCCGTGGCGAACTCCTCGGCGGCGAGGCCGTCGATCTGGTGGCCTCCGTAGGTGATGAAGTTGAACACGAAGCCAAGCTTCCCGAGCTCCTCGGGGAAGCGCCGCATCTCATCGTCGCTCAGCCCGGTGGTGTCCCAGTTGAACGACGGCGACAGGTTGTACGCCAGCATCTTGTCCGGATACTCGGCATGGATCGCCAGCGCGAATCGTCGCGCGTCCTCGAGATCGGCTGTCTTCGTCTCCATCCAGAGCAGGTCGGCGAACGGCGCGGCCGCAAGCGACTTGGCGATCGCATAGTCGATCCCACCCTGGACCTGGTAGTAGCCGTCCGGGGTCTTGGGCAGCTCGGGATCCCAGGCAACCCGGATGCCGAGCGAGGCGGCCCTGTCGCGGACCTCGGAGAGGGACGCCCGGCTCGCAAAGTCCCGCCACTCCTCGAGCGTCATCACGAACGGCTCGCCCTCGCCGATCCGGAGTTCGAGGATCTCGGCAACCGCCTCGCCGCAGGTCTTGAGGCCCGCTTCCGCCTGCCAGATCTCGGCGTACCGGGTGTCGATGGCGTCGAGCAGTCCCTCGATCGGGGTCCCGACCCCGGCCTCGTGAGCGATCTGGGCGTTCCGCTCGATGAGCGACATGAGCCCGACCCGCACGAGCCAGGCACTGGCCGTCCGCAACTCGTCCTCCGGGACCGCGAACAGGAGGTGACCCCGGATCTCGTCGAGTCCGAGGTCGTGCAGCGTCTTGAGGATCGCCAGGAAGCCCACCCGGTAACTCGGTAGCTCCAGGTTCGTGGCCCCGAGGATGAACGGCTGGTCTCGCTCGTCGCTGCGGTTGTCGAGGAATGTCGCGGACTCGGCATCGGTCCGGGCGACGATGATGCCCGGTACGCGCATGATGTCGAGCTGCAGACGAGCGGCATTGAGGCGCTTGTTCTGCTCGTCCTGGGCGACGAGCACCTTGCCGCTCTGGTGGCCGCACTTCTTGGCACCCGGCTTCTGATCCTCGATGTGATAGCCCGGCACCCCGACCTCCACGAACCGACGGACGAGATTCCGAACGTGTGCGTCACCGCCGTGCCCCGTGTCCGCGTCGGCGATGATGAACGGCCGGAAGTCCGTTTCCGGCGTGGCTCGACGCTCTTCCTCGCTCATCTGGGCGAGGGCGAAGTGCTGATTCTTGTCGGCGGTGAGGAGCGCGCGAACCAGTCCGGCCGCTTCATCGGGGACTTGGCTGAGCGGGTAGCTGGCAAGGTCTGGACCGGGGTCCTCCGCATGCGACCCCTTGGCCGAGGTAGCCCAGCCGCCCAGGTAGATGGCTTCGATCCCCATCCGCTTCATCACCACGGCCTGACCGGGTGAGTACGGGCCGAAGGTCGTGATCTGCCCGCCCTCGGCGAACAGCTCGCGAAGTCGAGCGTAGAACCCCTCGGCGGCCGTCCGGGCGACGGTGTAATCCGGCTGGATCGTGCCCTGCTGGGCGGCTACCTCACGGGCGGTATGGAGCCGCACGATGCCCTCGAACCGGGACTGCTCGAACCACTCGCGGGTGGCCGCGACCTGCGTCTCGAACGCGCTCATCGCGGGCACGGACAGCGCGTTCATCGGCCGGTCGTCACTCGTTCTCGTGGTCGCGGAGGCAGTCGTCGGGGCACTCACACTCGGCCCAGTAGCTGTACTGGCGCCTCCCAGGCCCGACGATCGAGCCCTCATCGTCGAGAGTGAGACCCAGGACCCACAGGTGCGAGGGCGCCAGCGAGCCGACGGTCTGCTCGATCGGTTGGCGTAGATCGACCTTGCGTTCCATGGAAGATCCTTCGTGGCGGTGGCTGGAGAAATGACCTTACGAGATCATGGCTCATCCGTCCAATCGAATCTATTGTCGAGTATGATCGGCGATATCGATCATCACGCGGAGGTGACAGCATGCTCCTTGCCCAGATCGAAGGGTTCATCGAGATCGCTCGGCAGGGGAACATGCGACGTGCGGCATACGCTCTCTCGATCAGCCAGCCGGCGCTCACCGCCCGGCTCCAGGCGCTCGAGGAGGAGCTCGCCGCGGCGCTCTTCCGGCGGACGCACTCGGGGATGGTACTGACGCCCGCCGGGCGCGCCTTCCTGCCGCACGCCGACCGCGCCATCGAGGCGATCCGGAGCGGTGGCTCGCTCGTCCGCGCACTCGAACACGGCGTCATCGGCGAACTCGCGCTCGCGGTCGCACCCGCGGTCAGCGCCTACGTGCTACCGGAGATCCTGGTCCGCTTCACGGAGCGACACCCGGACGTTCGCCTGCTCGTGCGGACGGGGCACTCGGAGGAGATCGTGGACCTCGTGGCTCGCGGCGAGGTCGAGCTCGGGATCGTCAGACAGCTCCGCGACGCACGCGTCCGCAGCCGTCCGCTGTACGAGGACGAGCTCGTCCTCGTCGCCCGGCCGGACCATCCGTTCGCCACGGCGGGGAGGGTCGACGTAGCGGAGATCAGCCACGCCCAGCTCATCCTGTTCGACCGGACGTCGAGCTACTACGACGTGACGAACGCCCTGTTCCGCGTCGCCGGCGTCGTCCCGCGCGGCGTCACCGAGGTCGACAATATCGAGGCGGCGAAGCGGATGGTCGAGCGCGGGCTCGGCGTCGCGCTGCTCCCTGGGACGGCGGTCGCCGACGCGCTCGCTTCCGGCTCGCTCCGAGAGATCGAGCTTGCCGGCACGGCGACGATCCGGCGGCGGATCGTGGCGGTCGAGCGACTCGGATCCCGCCCAACGTCGCCGTTCCTGGACACCCTGTGGGGACTCCTCGACCGGATCCCGGAGCTCATCGCGCGGGCGCTGCCGATCGTCGCGCCCGACTGAGCCAGGGGTTACGCTCCTGTGGCGGGCCGCCCGGATCGCTGGGTGGCCATGTGTATACTCGTGGCCCGCGACACAGCCATGCGAGTCACCACCCGAAGCCGTTGCGGTGGTGGCGGACGGCCCAGGCTGCGATGACGGGTTCCCGACCGAGCGGATGACGCGCGATGCGAAGATCCCCAGCTCGGCACCCACGCCCAGGCCCGAGGACAAGTGAGGTTGATCGGCACGTGCGCATCGTCGTCCTCGTCAAGCCGGTCCCGGATCCCGCGGCCGCGGCGGAGCGCCTCGGGCCGGACGGGCGGCTCGACCGGGCCGCCGGGCCGGCGGTCGTCAACGGCAACGACGAATACGCGCTCGAGGCGGCGCTCAAGCTGACCGAGGCGCACGGCGGCGAGGTGTCGATCCTCACCATGGCCCCGCCCGCCGGGGCGGACACGCTGCGCAAGGCGCTCGCGACGGGCGCAGCCCGTGCGGTCCACGTGGCCGACCACGCCCTCGCCGGCTCGGACACGCTCTCGACGACGCGCGTTCTCGCAGCCGCCCTCCGCGACCTCGAGTACGACCTCGCGTTTGCCGGCGCCGACACTTCCGACGGCGGAGCGGGCGTCGTCCACGCCGGGGTCGCCGCGCTGCTCGGGCTGCCGCTCCTCTCGTACGCGGCCCGGATCGAGCCCGACGAGGAGGCCGGCACCGTCCGCGTCCACCGCATCAGCGCCACCGGCTTCGACGTCCTCGAGGCGCCGATGCCGGCGCTCGTCGTCTGCACCCAGGCGCTCGGCGAGCCGCGCTATCCCTCGCTGAAGGGGATCATGGCCGCCCGCTCGAAGGAGGTCGCCACGAGGAGCCTGGCCGAGGTTGGGCTGCCGGCCGACGAGGCCGGCGCCGCCGCCGCCACGACGGCCGTGCTCGACTCGCGCCAGCCGCCAGCCCGGGGCGCGACGCGGGTCATCCGCGACGCGCCGGATGAGGCCGCGCGCCAGATCGTCGCGTTCCTCGCCGACCGGAGGATCGTCTGATGCCCGGCATCTGGGTCGTCGGCGAGCCAGGCGCCGACGGGGGGCTTGCCCGGATCAGCGCGGAGGTCGCGACGCTCGGCCGGACGCTCAGCGAGGTCGGCGGAGGGGCGGTCACGGGCGTCGTCGTCGCGGCGGACCCGCGGGACGCGGCGAAGGAGTTCGCCAGCTTCCTCCCACGCGTCATCGCGCTGACGGACGCCGAGGCCGACGCATCCCGGCACGCATGGTCCGCGATCGCCGCCGAACGGACCTTCGAGCTCGTTGAGGCCGCCGGGGACGGCGGCCCGGACCTCGTGCTCGTCGGCGCGGGCCCGGACGGCCGCGACCTCGCGGGTACCCTCTCGGCTCTGCTCGGCTGGGGCGTTCTCGCGAACGCCACGGGCGTCGCCTGGTCCGACGGGCGGCCGACGGTCGAGATGAGCGTCTTCGGCGGTAAGCTCCTCACGACGTCGGGGTTCTCCGGCCGGCGCGGGATCGTGACCGTCCGCCCGAACGTCGTCGCAGCTGAACCGATGCACACACCGGGATCGGTCGAGTCGGTGTTCGCCGCCGGCGCCCGGCGCCTGCCGGCCGTCCGCGTCCTCGAGCGCGTCGCCGAGGCCGCCGCCGCCGCCCCGATCGAGGAGGCGAAGATCCTCGTCGCCGGCGGGCGCGGCCTCGGCGGGCCCGACGGCTTCCGGCTCGTCGAGGAGCTAGCCAACGCGCTCGGCGGGGCCGTCGGGGCGACCCGTGCCGCCGTCGACGCTGGCTGGATCAACTACAGTCAGCAAGTCGGCCAGACGGGCAAGATCGTCAAGCCGCAGCTCTATCTCGCGCTCGGGATCAGCGGTGCGATCCAGCACAAGGTCGGCATGCAGACCGCGGAGGCGATCGTCGCGGTCAACCGCGACCCCGACGCGCCGATCGCCGAGTTCTCCGACCTCATGGTTGTCGGCGACCTGTTCGAGGTCGGACCGGCGCTCCTCGCCGAGCTCCGCAGCCGCTCGGGCTGAGCGGAGCGTGCCCACTTAGGACAACAGCGATCTTGGGTACCCGGACTCGGATGTGTCTCGCGGTCGGATCACGGAGCCCATGTCCGAGTGCGACAAGGGAAACGGGATCCCGCCCGACCAGCCCAGCTCGAGGAGTGAACCGATGAGTGCCTTCGTCCGCGCAGAGCGCCGTGGTGCGGTGCTAACGATAACGCTTGATCGACCTGACCGGCGCAATTCACTGACTCGGGAAATGATGGTCGCCTTGACCGACCACGTTACCTCGGCGGCACAAGACGATCGCGTTGGCGTGGTCGTCCTCACGGGATCATCCGGCGCCTTCAGCGCCGGCGCCGATATTGATA
Organism: Candidatus Limnocylindrales bacterium; assembly: GCA_051306295.1. Taxonomy (GTDB): domain Bacteria; phylum Chloroflexota; class Limnocylindria; order Limnocylindrales; family CSP1-4; genus SPCO01. The sequence continues at coordinate 8,839 of JBPPMZ010000108.1, read as the reverse complement.
CTCTGTTGCCGCCAGCGGTGCCGGACGGCGATGGCGAGACCCAATCAGAACGGTTGGCTGATCTCGTCCGATCGGTCGTGAACCCGATGATCCGTGCGCTCATCGGCCTCGACAAACCTGTGCTAGCCGCCGTGAACGGCGTTGCGGCGGGTGTCGGCGTCAGTATCGCGCTCGCCGCGGACGCACGGATCGCTTGCAGCTCCGCCCGGTTCATCATGGCCTGGCGGAACATCGGTCTCGTGCCGGACGGTGGCGCCACCTATCTTCTGCCGGAGGTCGTCGGCCGCTCGAAGGCCCTCGAACTCGCCTGGCTGGGGGAGACGATATCCGTTCGCGATGCGCACGCCATCGGCCTCGTGAACCTTGTCGTGGACGACGATCTCCTGATGGAAGTCACGATGGGGCTCGCGGATCGGCTCGCACGGGGACCGGCGCAGGCGATGCAGCTCACCAAGAGAGCCATGCGACACACCGAACGGCTCGCGTTGGACGCCGCACTGGATCGGGAGGCGTCGTACCAGGCCTCCGCCGCGCAGACGCGCGACTTCTTCGAAGGGATCACGGCGTTCCGCGAGAAGCGCCCGGCCCTCTTTGGCTCGCGGGACGACACGGCTGGACCATCCCGGCCCGCATGACGGGATCCGGGCGGCGCGGCCCGCCATCGGCGAATGGGCCGACAGGGACGAGTCGCGACTCGGTATGATGTCGCTGTCACTCGCTGCCCCACGACAGGCCGAGCAACGCCCAGCCCACAACCTTCACCCGATGGCTCGACATCGAACCGTGCTCCCGGAGGCGCCATGGAAACTGACGACCCGATCGTGATCGAGCGCCGAGGCCACGTCCTCCTGGTCCGGATCGCGCGCCCGTCCGTGCTCAACGCGGTCGATTACGCGACGACGGAGCGGCTGTGGGCGGCGTGGTCGGAGTTTCGGGATGACCCGGACCTCTGGGTGGGCATCCTGACCGGGACGGGCGATCGGGCGTTCTCGGCGGGTGCGGATCTGAAGTCGCATGCCCGAACGGGACTCGAGGCGCACCTTCGCCGGGCCCATCTCCCGTTCGGCGGGATCACCGACGGCCTCGACACGTGGAAGCCGATCATCGCGGCCGTCAACGGCCTGGCCCTTGGCGGCGGCTTCGAGATGGTGTTGTCGTGCGACCTGCGTATCGCCGTACCGCACGCCGAGTTCGGGTTGCCGGAGGTCCGGTGGGGCCTGATCGCCGGCGCGGGCGGCCTCGTCCGGCTGCCCCGCCAGATCCCCTTGGCCAAGGCGATGGAAGTGGCGCTGCTGGCGCGTCGGCTCAACGCCGACGAGGCTCTCCGCTACGGATTGATCAACCTCGTCGTGCCACCGGAGGAACTCCTCGCGACAGCATTCGCCTGGGCGGAGGAGATCTGCGAGATGGGGCCGTTGGCGGTGCGGGCATCGAAGGAGCTGATGGTCCGCTCGCACGACATGTCGCTCCACGACGCTCTCGGGATCGACGACCACCTGCTCCGACTGATCGGCGCCTCCGAAGATGCCGCCGAAGGGCCGAAGGCGTTCGTCGAGAAGCGCAAGCCGCGATTCCAGGGTCGCTGAGCCGACCTGGCCAACGAGCGAACGAGGAGGACACGATGGATCTGGGACTCACGGGCAAGGTTGCGGTCGTGACCGGCGGCGGGTGGGGCATCGGTCGCGCCACCGCGCAAACCTTCACGGACGAGGGTGTCAAGGTGATCATCGCCGACCTGGACGAGGGGCGCGGCTCGGCCGCCGCCGACGAGATCCAGGCAACCGGTGGCGAGGCACGCTTCGTCCAGTGCGACGTGTCCGATTACGCCGCTGCCGAGCGCGCCGTTCAGGCCGCAGTGTCGACGTTCGGGCGGCTGGATATCGTCGCGAACGTCGCCGGGGCGTGGCGGATCAACTACTTCATGCAGATGCCCCGTGAGGACTGGGACCTCGAGGTCAAGGTCAATTACATCGGGACGCTGAACCTGTGTCGCGCCGCGCTCGAGCATATGATCCCCCAGGGTTCCGGCGCGATCGTCAATATCGGCTCCGATGCCGGGCGGGTGGGTGAGCCCAACCAGCCGGTCTACTCCGGGGCGAAGGCCGCCGTGATCGGCTTCAGCCGGGCGCTTGCCAAGGACGTCGGCAGGCACGGGATCCGGGTCAACGTCGTCTGTCCGGGCCTGACCGTGGGCGAACGTCGCGAAGAGATGGTCGACGAGATGCGCAAGCGCGGCGATGAAGAGGCCATCCGCAAGTACGAGGAGCAGATGGAACGGATCAAGAAGTCGTATCCGCTGCGCAAGTTCGGCACCCCGACTGATCTCGCGAACATGATCGTCTTCGTCGCGTCGGACCGCGCCGGCCACGTCACGGGCCAGACCGTGAGCGTGAGCGGCGGGTACTCGATGATCTGAGCAGATGAGCGACGTGGAAGATTACGGATTTGGATTCGGACCGGAGCAGGAAGAGTTCCGGCAGGTCGTGCGACGGTTCGCCTCGGCACGGCTGGCGGGCGGCGCCGCCGAACGGGCGCGCAGCGAGGAACGGTATCCACCCGAACTCACCAAGGCGATCGCGGATGTCGGGATCTTTGGGTTGAACATCTCCGAGGACTACGGAGGGCAGGGCGAGACCGGCTACCTGGTGGTTGGCATCGCCACGGAGGAGATCGCGAGGGCAGATTTCAACGCCCCGAACCCGATCAACGCGATCCTCATCGGCAAGGTGCTCGAGCGCTGGGCGAGCGAGGCCGTGAAGCAGGAGTACCTGACCGGTATCGTTCGCGGCGAGCGAGTCCTCGCCCTCGGCCTGACCGAGCCGCAATCGGGCTCGGACGCCGCAGCCCTCGCGACCACGGCCGTGCGCGACGGCTCGGACTACATCCTCAACGGAACCAAGGCGAGCATCAGCCGGGCGCCGTATGCGGACGCGGCGATCATCTTTGCCAAGACGGACCCCACCGCGGGCGCCCGGGGAGTGACCACGTTCCTCGTGCCACTGGGCGCGCCTGGGGTCACCGTGGCGCCCATCAGCGACACCGGCTGGAAGCCGTCCGGCCGCGGCATGATCTACTTGGACAACGTCCGGGTCCCGGCCGAGATGCGGGTGGGCGAAGAGGGTCAGGGATTCCACCAAGTCATGAACGGGTTCGATTTCAGCCGGGCCTGCCTGGGTCTCCAGGCGCTGGGAGCGGCGGCCACGAGCCTCGAAGAGGCTGCCGTCTACGCCAAGGAGCGCACGACCTTCGGGCGTCCGCTTATCAAGAACGAGTCGATCAGCTTCAAGTTCGCGGAGCACTGGACGAAGGTCGAGGCGGCGCGCCTGCTGTGCTATCGGACCCTCTGGCTGCGCGACCACGACATGCCGCACACGAAGGAAGCGGCCATGTGCAAGTGGTGGGCGCCACGGGTGGCGTTCGAGGCCATCCACGACAGCCTGTTGATTTACGGCAACGTCGCCTACAGCACCGAGTTCCCGATCGAACAGCGTCTCCGTGACGTGATGGCCCTGGAGATCGCCGATGGGACCGCCGACATCATGAAGATCATCATCAGCCGCGAGATCCTTGGTCGGGAGTCGCTGCCATACTAGGCGGCGACGTGTCCCGAACCATGTCGTTTCGATCCCGAGGAGGGCCCCATGGTCGCCGTTGAGGGGATTGGATTCTATCTGCCCCGGTTCCGTCTGCCCCGGCCGGCGATTTCAGGAGCCTGGGGCGGCGTCGCCGCCGGTGGGGAGAACACCGTCGCCGGACCCGATGAGGATGCCCTCACCATGGCCGTCGAGGCGTCCGAACGTGCCCTTGAGGCTCTCGGGATGACCGGGGCGGATCTCGACGGGGTGGCGCTCGCCACGACGTCCGGGCCATACCAGCAACATCCCATCGCTGTGATCCTCTCGGAGACCCTCGGTGTCAGGTCGGGTGCCGACGCTCTCGACGTCACGGCCAGTACCCGCGCCTCGATGACCGCTCTGCGAACGGCTATCGACGCCATCGCGTCCGGACGATCGAGTCGCGTCCTGGTGGCCGGCAGCGATGACCAGTCTCCCGCTCCCGGGGACGTCCTGGAGCGCTTCACCGGCGCTGGAGCCGGCTCGATCCTCGTGAGCAGCGGGCCAGGTCTTGCCGAGATCGACGCGCTGGAGGGCGTCAATTCCGATCTCATCGACCGCTGGCAAGGGACGGGCCAGCCACACGTACGTGAATACGAACGCCGCTATGCACGCGACTACGGTTACCGCCGACAGGTCGTCGCTGCCGTACGTCTCGTGCTCGACCGGCTGGGCGTCTCGATCGGCGACTACCGGCACGTCATCCTGCCCTGGCCGGCTCCCGGCTATCCGGCCTTGGCGGCCAAGACCCTCGGTGTCAGTCGCCTCCAGATGGCGGCCGCGGACAAGCTGATCGAGTGCGCTGGGGACATCGGGACGGCGGGCCCGATCCTTGGCCTCGTGGCGGCCCTGGAGGATTCGGAACCAGGCGATCGCGTGCTCGTCGTGGCGTACGGCAACGGCGGTGCGGATGCCCTGAGCCTGACCGTGAACCAGCCACTCCGCCCGGCCAGCCTATCCGCAAGGCTCGCCGCTGGCATGCCCGTCAGCTACACCCGGGCCCTGCAGATGCGAGGTGATCTGGCGCGGGGCGAGGAGATCAGCACGTTCGGGGTCCCGCCGATGTCGCCGCTGGTCCAGCGCGACGCCCGTAACCTCAAGCGATTGATCGGAAGCCGGTGCGTCAGCTGCGGGTATGTCAACTTCCCGCCGTCGCTCCACCTGATCTGCATCCGATGCGGTGCGACGGAATTCACCGAACATTCCATCAGCCGGACAGGGCAGGTGCATACCTACTGCGTCAACTACTACCTGCCGCCGCCGCTCGAGGCGCCGTTGCCGACGATCATCGCCAAGCTGGATGATGGCGTTACGTATCGGGCGCTCGGGACGGAGATGGAGCCGGACGATATCCAGATCGACAGCCCGGTCGAACTGATCCTCCGGGTCATCTCCGAGGAACGCGGTGTGCGTCTCTATGGATACAAGTTCAGGTTTGCGCGAACTGCGCCGGGCTCGGCGGGCTGAGGAGACGAAATGGCTTGGAACCGCGTCGCGATCGTCGGGATGGGCCTGCTGCCCTTCGGCGAGCTCTATGACAAGAGTTACGAAGGGATGATGCAGGAGGCTTACCTGGCGGCGGTCCGCAGTGTCGACAAGGGGTTCGACCCGGCCGACATCCAGGCAGCCTGGCTCGGCACGTGCGCCAGCACGCTGTTCGGCAACGACACGCTGGGCGGAGCCGCCCTGGTCGGGAACATCGGTCTGGCCGGCATCCCGTCCACCCATATCGAGAACGGCTGCCCGACCGGCAGTGACGCCGTGCGCAACGCCGCCCTCGGCGTCGCGTCGGGCGTCTATGACATCGTCCTTGTGGTCGGGGTGGAGAAGATGAAGGAGAAGGAGAGCGAGGAGGGAATGGTGGGGCGGTCCATCACCCGACACCCCATCCTGAATCGCGCCGAGACGGCGATGTCCATGTTCGCGCCGCAGGCGGTCCGTCACATGCACGAGTACGGGACCACCAAGGAGCAGATGGCCCTCGTTTCGGTGAAGAACCACCACAACGGCTCGCTCGACCCGTACGCCCACTACAAGTTCGAGGTCACGGTCGAGGACGTGCTCGCCTCCCCGATGGTCTGCTATCCGCTCAACCTGTACGACTGCTGTCCGCAGACCGACGGGGCCGCGGCGGCGATCCTGTGCCGGGCCGACCTCGCGGACCGGTTCACTGACAAGCCCGTCTACATCTCTGGCTTCGGCATGGGCACGGACTACCCGCTCTTCTACGAGAAGGAGACCTACACGTCGTACCCGGCCACGATCCGCGCGGCCAGGCAGGCCTACGCGATGGCCGGGATCGGCCCCGAGGACCTCGACGTCGCCGAGGTCCACGATTGCTTCTCGATCACGGAGATCATCGACTACGAGGACCTCGGGTTCTGCGAAGCGGGCATGGGAGGTCGACTCGTCGCCGACCGACACACCTGGCTGGATGGCCGATTGCCGGTCAACCCCAGTGGTGGTCTCCTGGCGAAGGGCCATCCCCTGGGGGCGACCGGCGTCGCCCAGATGGCCGAGCTCTACTGGCAGCTGCGCGGTGAGGCGACTGGCCGACAGGTCGAGATCCGGAACGGCTACGCCCTCCAGCACAATGTCGGTGGCGCCGCGATCTCGAACTCTGTGGTGACCATCCTGAGCAACCATGTCTGACCCGACACGGCTCGACGGGCGCGTCGCGGTCGTCACCGGCGCCGGTGCCGGCATCGGTCGATCCATCGCGTCGAGCCTGGCGCGAGCTGGCGCGAGCGTCGTGGTGAACGACATGGACGCGACCGCCGCCGCCGGTACCGTCGCGGCGATCGAGGCGGAGGGCGGCCAGGCAATGTCGTGCGTGGCTGCCGTCGGTTCGACCGAGACGGCGGACCTGCTGGTCGACACCGCGCTCGAGCGCTTCGGCGGGCTCGACATCCTCGTCAACAATGCCGGCGTCGTTCGCGATGCGATGCTCTGGCGGATGACTGACGACGACTGGGACCTCGTCATCAATGTGCACCTCAAGGGGGCGTTCCTGAACGGCCGGGCGGCCGTCTCCCGCGTTTTCAGAGACGCGAACCGCGGCAAGATCCTGAATATCACGTCGCGGGCCGGTCTTCGCGGGAATGTGGGTCAGTCGAACTACGCCGCGGCCAAGATGGGGATCGTGGGGCTGACGCTCACGTGGGCGCTCGAGCTGAAGCGGTACCACGTCAATGTCAATGCGATCGCACCCGTGGCGCGGACGGGGATGACACTGTCGATGCCGGACGCCGCCCGCGAGCAGATGTTCGCGGCGCTCGCGGACAACGTCCTCGGGCGAATGGGCGAACCGGAGGACGTCGCGCCGGTCGCTGTGTTCCTCGTGTCCGATGCGGCGGCGTTCATCACCGGCCAGATCGTCGGCGTGACGGGGCAGCCCGCTGCCCTGCTGTAAGGAGGGATCGCGTGGCCGACCTCCAGGAGCGTCCCGTCATCACCGACGCTGAGCTCGTGCCGGGGCTGGAGTTCCCGTCCGTGGACCACGTCCTGTCGCGCGAGGACATCGAGCGTTATGTCAGGTTGTTCGAGGATGCCGCACCGGCGGCCGGTGACCGATCACTGGGTCCGGCGGCGCGAGCGGAAGATCTCGTCGCACCGCCGACGATCGTCGCGACGTTCACGTGGCCATCGAGGCTGATGACGACCCATCGTCTCCCGCCGGGGAGCGTCCATGCCTCGTTGGACTACGAACTCCTCGAGCCCATCGTTGCGGGTTCGTACGTCAGCCGGATGCGCGTCGCCTCGCGTGAGGAACGCAAGGGACGGACTTGGCTCACGCTCGAGGTCGAGACGACCAACACGGCCGGCCGGCCGGTGTTCCGTGGGACGAACACGATCGCCTTGGCCGTGCAGGGCTGAGCCACCCCGGTCGCGAGCTGTCTTCCGGACGCCCCGGCCGAGGCTGGCTCAGATCGCGGGCTCGGATTGCTCCAGCTCGCGACGGATCTCCGCCCCGTGCTCGTCAAGGGTCGGGGCCGGGCGCGTCGCCGCCAGGACGCCAGCGCCCGTCGTGATCGGCGTCCGTGGGGCCCGGTACGATCCGTACGCGTCGTGGCGGAAGTCCTGGAGCGTTCTGTTGGCCGTCACCTGCGGGTGGTCGAGCAGTTCCTCGAGTCCGAGGACCGGCGCCGCGGGAACGTCGTACTGGGCGAAGATCACCTCCCACTCGCGCGAGGTCCGTTGCTTCATGATCAGTTCGATCTCCGAGACCACTCGCTCACGAGCCAGCAAACGACCCGGATTGGTGGCGAGTGAGGGATCCGTCGACAGGCCCGTCGCGCCGAGTGCGGCACAGATCTTCGGCCAGAAGCGATCGGCGATGCAACCGATCACGAAGTGCCCGTCCAGGGTCTCGAACGTCTGGTAGGGCACGAGCTGCGGATGGCCACCGCCGAGACGACCGATCGGCACGCGCGTCGTGTCGAATGCCGTGATGAAGTTCGAGAGCATCGAGATGACCGTGTCGAACAGGTCGAGTTCCACCGCGGGTGCCACGCCATCGCGGTCCCGGGTGCGAAGCGCGGCCAGCACCGCCGCCACCGTGAGATAGGACGTGGCGAAATCCGCGACCGCCGCTCCGGCCTTGAGCGGTGGACCGTCCGGCGTGCCGGTCAACCCCATGATGCCCCCGAAGGCCTGTGCCGTGATGTCCATCCCCGGCAGGCCGGCCAGGGGACCTTCCGTCCCGAAGGCGGTGATCGCGACATGGATCAATCTCGGAAACCGCGCTTGGACGGCGGGCGCCTCCAGGGCCAGGTCTCGTAGCGCGGCCGGCCGCATGCTGACGAGCAGCACGTCCGCCATCCCGAGGAGGCGATCGAAGTCGTCGCGATCCGCCGCCAACTTGAGGTCGAGCACGATCGAGCGCTTGCTTCGGTTGACCGCCGTGAAGTACGAACTCTGTCGAGGGCCGAAGACATGGTCGACGTACCGGATGCTGTCACCGCCCGGCGGCTCCACCTTGATGACGTCGGCTCCGAGATCGCCGAGCATGCTGCTCGCCAACGGTCCGGCCGCGACCTGGGTCAGGTCGACGATCCGGATCCCTGACAGCGCACCGGCGAGACCCGCGGGCTCGCTCATGCCGCCGGCCCCTCCCAGCCATCGGCCGGCCAGGGCTCGCAGCGCAAGGGACGATCCTCGCGGTAGCCCATGGCGTAGTCGGCCTGGATGAGGGTGTGCAGCTGGCTCGTGCCCTCGTAGATGAC
>JBPPMZ010000107.1:0-11039 GCA_051306295.1 Candidatus Limnocylindrales bacterium | reverse complement strand
GTCATCTACGAGGGCACGAGCCAGCTGCACACCCTCATCCAGGCCGACTACGCCATGGGCTACCGCGAGGATCGTCCCTTGCGCTGCGAGCCCTGGCCGGCCGATGGCTGGGAGGGGCCGGCGGCATGAGCTGCGGACGGCGGCGACCCTTGGCCGTCAGCCGGCGAGGACCGCGACCTCGCGGGTGAGCCGCGCCGCCGTGGCTCCGACCGAGCGCAGCAGGTTGCGCAAGATCCCGGCCGCGACTGCCGGATGCTCGATGAGCAGGGCGTCAAAGGCATCGACGGACAGTGCGAGGCAGACCACCTCCGAATCCGCGCGCACGTCGGCGGTCCGGGTCCCGCCGTCCAACAGGGCCGCCTCGCCGAAACTCATCCCGGCACCCAGGGTCGTGAGCCGTCGGCGGCCCTGGCCGGGGATGTCGATCGTCACGCTGGCCCGCCCACGCTCGATGAGGAAGAGTTCGCGCGACGGGGCACCGCGCTCCACGATGGATTCGCCGCGCGCGAAGGTGTGGCGCTCCAGCCGATCCGCTAGGACCGCGGTCCCGGATGGGCCCAGGCCACGGACCAGCGCCTGCTCCGCGAGGGCCACGGACTCGGCGGCGGTGTGATCCGGCGCGGTCAGCAGCCGCTCCTCGGCCGCCTCCAGGGCCGTGTCGAGATCGTCGGTCGTGAGCATCGGGCCACCGCCGTCACGGGCCATCGTCCGCTCCAGGGCCACGATGTCGTGACCCAGGCGGTGGCGCCCGGAGACCAGGACCTCGATGCCGGAGCGCGAGAGGCTCGCGATCAGGCCGCCCAGCAGGTCGACGGCCGCCGGATCGATGCGCTCGACGCGACGGACATCGAGGACCAGCAGGTCCAGGTCGTCACCTGCGGTCCGTGCCTCGCCAACGGCGGCGGCGATCTCATCCGGAGCCAGGAACGAGAGCGCGCCCTGCAGTTCGAGGACCAGGCAGCGCGCCCCAAGGACGGCCAACGCCGCGCGCTGGGCAGCGGTCCGGCCGCGCTTGGAGCCCACCTCGGACAGGCGATACGTGGCGCGGATCGGGCCGGAGCGCGGACCGTCGCCGCGCAGGGGATGGAGGCCAAGGTCGCGCACCAGGTCGCGGCAGACGCGCACCCCGCGGACGCTGTTCCCGGCCGTGTCCAACGGCGGCGAGAAGATCGCGATGCCCAGCTGCCCCGGTACCACGACCATGATCCCGCCCGAGACCCCGCTCTTGGCCGGCAGGCCGACCGAGTACAGCCACTCCCCGGCGCCGTCATACATGCCGCACGAGGCCATGACCGCCAGGACGCTCCGGGTGCTGGCGGCGGAGATCGCGCGCCGGCCCGTGACCGGGTTCAGCCCGCCGTTGGCCAGGGTCGCGGCGATGGTGGCCAGGTCGGCCGTCGTGATGGCGACCGAGCACTGGGCGAAGTAGCGCTCGACGACGGGGTCCACGTCGCCATCGATGGCGCCCGAGGCGCGCAAGAGCTGGCCGATGGCCCGGTTGCGGTGCCCGGTCGTCCGCTCCGACGCGAAGACCGACTCGTCGATGGCGAGTGAGCGGCCGGCGAAGCGTTCGAAGCCGGCCAGCATCTGCTCCAGCGGCGTCAGACCGTCCACGCCCCGGATGAGCCCGGCCGCGGTGATGGCTCCGGCATTGACCATCGGGTTGAGGGGCATCCCGGTGCCGGGGGCGAGCGTGATGGCGTTGAACGCCTCGCCGGTCGGCTCCACGCCGATGCGGGCACGGACGGCGTCCTCACCCAGGTCGTCGAGGACGAGGCCGTAGGTCAGTGGCTTGGAGATGGACTGGATCGTGAACGGCAGGCGGCTGTCGCCGACCTCGTGGATCCGGCCGTCAAGGGTCACGGCGGCGATCCCGAACCAGGCTGGGTCGGCTCGCCCGAGTTCCGGGATATACGTCGCAACGGCGCCATCGTCGGCCCGGCGATGGCGGTCGTGGCTGCGCGTCAGGTACGCGGCGATCGGTGAGGGGATGGGGGCCGTCGAGGGCAGGGTCGCCGCCGGCGCGGTCGCGGCGATCGAGGACGGCGGCCTGGTCATGACCGGGACCGGCGCGGGGTGGGCCGCCGACCGGCGCGCCTCTGCCTTCGTCGCCTCGATGGTCATGAGCGCCTCCCTGATCGACCTGCGGACCGGGCCAGCAGGCGACCCCGACGGGCTGGCGCATCGCGACAGTACGCACCCCACCACGTCAGGGACAATGGGTCCGGGCGCGTCGTGCCGATTCGCATCCACCTCGACGCCGAGGGACAACGCTCCCGGTACCCCATCGACCACCAAGGAGCCCGTCACGAGTCATTGGACGCCGCGTGAACTGGCGACCCTCGCCGCGATCGCCACCACATCCGTGCCGGGCGATGACGGCGCACGCCGGGCGGGGCTCATCACCGATGCCCTGGCACGTGCCGCCGACCCGAGCCAGGTCGCGCAGCTCCGGCTCGTCCTGCGGGCGATGGAGTCGCGCGCCGCGAGCCTGGCGCTGGGGGCTGGAGCCCTGCCGTTCTCGGCCATGTCGCCGACGTCTCGCGAGCGCTATCTGCGGCGCTGGGCGGACTCGCGCCTCGGGCCGCGGCGGTCCGCCTTCACCAGCCTCCGGACGCTGTCGGCCTGAGCGACCGCCCGTGGTGACGGACGTGACGCCGATCCGGCCTCTCGCCCTGCCGTTCGGAGATGGCGACCCAGACACGCCGATGACGCTCGAGGCGGATGTCGTCATCGTGGGCTCGGGCGCCGGGGGTGGGATCGTGGCCGCGGAACTCGCGCGCGCCGGACGAGATGTGGCGCGGGACGATGCAGGCGGCGCGCTCGCTGGAGTTCGGGGCGGGCGCCGAGGACCACGTGCCGTACGCCAGATGCGGTGGTGCGCGGCCCCTACGTAGCGGACACCTCCCTGTTCCCGACCGGTCTCGGCGTCAATCCGATGCTGACCGTGATGGCGCTGGCGCGACGGGTGGCGCGGACGGTCCTGGCCGAGGGCTGAGCCTGGCCGCCCGCGGGGCGGACATCCGGCTGCGGGTCGTGACGATCAGCGCGACCGCGGCGACGATGACCGCGCCGGCGATGGCGGTCCGCGCGTCGATGGGTTCGGCGAGGATGATCGCACCAAGGATCACGGCGACCACCGGGTTCACGTAGGCGTACGTCGCGACGAGCGGCAGCGGCGCGACGCGCAGCATCCAGCCGTACACCGTGAACGCGAGCAGGCTCCCGACGACGGCGAGGTAGGCGAACGCCGCGATCGACTCGCCCGAGATGGCCTCGGGGCGCAGCCGACCGAACTCCCCGGCCACCGCGCTCATGCCGATCAGCATCGCGCCGCCGGCGAGCATCTGCGCGGCGGTGGCGAGCAGCGGCTGTCGGGGGAGGGTCGCCCGATGGGAGGCGAACAGCGAACCCAGCGACCAGGCGATCGGCGACAGCATGATGGCCCCGAGGCCGACCGGATCGAGGGCCCCGTCGCTGCCCAGCGAGGTCGGGTCGATGAGGATCGCGACCCCGATGAACCCGACGACGATGCCCACGACCGCGACCCGCGGCAGGCGTTCCCCGAGCAGGACCCGCCCGAAGATCGCGATCCAGACCGGCAGCAGGGCGATGAGCAGGGCGGTGAGGCCCGACGGGATCGTCTGCTCGCCCCAGGCGACCATGCCCATCCCGCCGCCCAGCAGCAGGCCGCCGACGATGGCCGAATCGCGCCACTCGCGCCGGGTCGGCGGCGCGAAGCTGCGCCGGTCGCGAGCCGCCGTCCAAGCCAGGAGGACTCCGCCGGCGAGCAGGAACCGGGCGCCCGCCATGAGGAACGGCGGGATCGTCTCGACCGCGACCCGGATGGCGAGGTAGGTGCTGCCCCAGACGAGGTACAGGATGAGCAGGCCCACGACCAGTGAGCGACGGTCGATGGCGGGCCGGGTCGGTCGAGTTGGCATAGGTGATTGGTCCAAGCGGCGATGATACGGCATAGATCGGGCCGCCTCGCGCCGAGCTTCTACGCCCAGCGCAGCAGGCGACCGACGAACCCGGCGTCGGCGGCGATCAGCGCACGGAACGACCGACGCGAGGTCCCCGGGCGTCGATCGCTACGGTGACCGCACGAATCGACCGCCGCGGCTCCACTTGACGGTCGCCTGCTTCGCCCAGCGAAGAGCTGTCGGGCGGGCGCCGCCCGTTCAGGCCGCGGCCGCGGCCCCCGAAACCGGCCGGCAGACCTTGCATGGTCGATAGCCCGCAGCCGTCGCATCGGCCAGCGAGCGGAACGGACGCCGGTTGCGCGCCAGCATGTGCCGCCCTGTCCGGCACGTCGGCCAGCACACGATGTGGGTCGATGCGCAGCCGACCAATCGCTCCCCGTGACGAGCCGCGTCCTCCATCTCGTCGGGGTCCAGGCCCTCGCTGCGCAGGATGGTTCGTTTGTTGGCCGGGCCGCCCAGCGAGTACTGACCGATCGTCCCGTCCGTCCGCACAACGCGATGACACGGCACGATGAGCGGCACCGGGTTGTGGCCCAGAGCCGTCCCGACCGCCCGGACCGCCTTGGGGCGCCCGATCTCGGCGGCCACCCAGCCGTACGGTCGGACCTCGCCGCGCGGGATCTCGAGCGCCTTGCGCCAGACGTCCTGTTCGAACGCGGTGTGGCCACGCAGGTCCAGGTCGATACGGGCCCGGCGGTCGCCGTCGAGTCGCCGTTCGATGGCCCAGGAGAGCGCGCTCGGCACGCTGGAGCTGGCGAAGGCCGGTCGGCCCGTCAGCGCCCGATGGCGAGCCTCGAAGGCCTCGGCATCGACGGCGACATCGACCATCGACACGCCCCGCCCGTTCCAGGCCACGAGCAGCGGCCCGATGACCGACTCGATGCGGGCGTAGGCGTCGGCCAGACCGGTCTCGATGAGGACGGCGGGACGGAGCGACGGCGGCGCCGCAACGCTCAGCTCGGCCATGGCCGCCTCGATCGTGGTGGTGATTTCGGTGGGTGGGTTCATGCGGTCATCTCCTGTGGCTCGGCGCGGGCCTCCGCCTCGAGCATCGTGCGCAGCATCGCGATCCCCCGATGGACCTGGGCCTTGACCGTGCCCTCGGGCCGGCCCAGGGCCGCGGCGGCCTCGGCGTAGGACAGCCCGTCGACGTGCCGGAGCACGACCGCCGAGCGATAGGGAAGCGGCAGGGCCGCCAGGCGGGCGGCCCATCGATCACGTTCAGCGCGCCGCTCGACGACCGCGGACGGCCCGTGCGCCGCCGGCATCGCGGGCGCCACTGACGCACCGTCAGGCTTGTCCAGGGTGAGTGGCGCCGCTCCCCGAGCGGTCCGGCGAGACAGCCGGGACCGACACAGGTTGAGCACGATCGTCGCCAGCCAGCCGCGCAGCCGGAGATCCCGGATGCGGGCCGGCTCGTACTCGGCCAGCGCGCGATAGGCCCGGACCAAGGCGTCCTGCGCGGCCTCCTCGGCATCGTGTGGATCGCCCAGCACGCGCAGGGCGATCGTGTACAGGCGGTCCTGGTGGGCGAGGACCAGCGCGTCGAACGATCCGTCCAGGTCACGCGCCAAGTCGGCCGTCAGGCGGTCGTCGGTCGGGCGTTCAGGGGCATCCATCACCACGCAGAACCCACCCGCGGTCGGAACCGTTGCATCCCCGAACGGTACCCCGGCGACCGGTGCCGCGAAGCACCGGCATCGTGCGACAATCGGGCCATGCGCTATGACGACCGCTTCGACGACCTGATCGCCAGCCTGGGGGGCTTCCACCGGACCTGGTTGATCTACCTCGGTATCGAGCTCGGCCTGTTCGCGCGGGTGCGTGCCGCCGGGCCTGCTGGTCTGACGCCGGTCGAATTGGCCGCCGCGACCGGGACCGCACCGACCGCCGTCGAGGCCTGGTCGTGGGCCACCGATGCGCACGATCTGACGACCTACGAGGACGGCCGCGTCACGGTCGACGACGATGTCGCGGCCACGCTGCTCGATGACGACCGCGCCGACTTCCTGGGCGGCCAGTTCGTGCACGCCGTGGTCGCTGCGATGGACTGGGGCGGGATGGTCGAGTTCTTCCGGACCGGCACGCCGATCGCCGCCCGCCCGGATCGCTACCGCGCCGCGATCGAGCGCCTGACCCGCCAGGACATCGCGGTCTTCTTCCAGGAGGCGCTATCCGCCCTGCCGAACCTCGTCGCCGACCTGTCGCGCGGTGGGCGGGTCGTCGACGTGCACTGCGGCGGGGGCCGCTGGCTCGTCGCGATGGCGCGCCGATTCCCGAACCTGGAGCTCATCGGCATCGAGTTCGAGGCGGATTCGGTGGCCAGAGCCCGGGCCACCATCGCCGGCGAGGGCCTGACCGAGCGCATCACGATCCGCGAGGCGAAGGCGACCGAAGCGAACAAGGTCGGCGCGTGCGACCTGGCCTACTTCCAGTACGCGCTCCACCAGCTCGACGACGCGCCAGGGGTGCTTCGCTCAGCATGGGCGGCGCTGCGGCCGGGCGGCCGGATCCTCGTGCTCGACTGGCCGCTGCCCTCGGGCGCGGAGGAGTCCCGCACGCGTCATGGCGAACTCATCGCCGGGGTCCAGCTCGACGAGCTGTTGCAGGGCACGGCGCTCGCGACGCGCGACCAATTCCTGGCCTGGTTCGCGGAGGCCGGCCTGCCGGAACCGCAGGTCATCGACCTGCCGTCCGGAGCCGCCCTCATCGTGCTGGAGCGCCCCGCCGGCTGAGGGCGATCAGCCGCGACCTCGATCGTGCCCGTCATGCTCGGGTGGATCTTGCAGTGGAACGGGAGGAACCGGCGGCGCTGAACACGAGCGAGCCCGTGGCCCCCTGCGCGATGTTGTCCGTGGTGCACGACCCGTCATCGAGCGTCGCGGTGTGGGGCGCCCCGTCGTTGGTGAAGCCGACCACGTCGCCGACCTTGGCCGTGACCGTCGCCGGGAACGCGAAGTCCGCGATCTTGACCGGGACCGTCGCGGCCGCCGTGGACGGCGCACACGCACCACCCGCAGCCGCCGACGGCGCATCTGAGGGCGCAGCAGCGCTGGGTGCGCTGGTCGCGCCACCGCCGGCACATGCCGCCAGGGCCAGGGTCGCGAACAGGGCCAGGGCGGCCAGACGTCGGTCGATCATGCGGGTGCCTCCTCGCGGCGCCGCGGGTCGAGCGCCTCCAAGCGCGACTACGTTCGCACGATGCCGTTGGTTTCGTATCGTTCACCTGTGACCTATCCGACCGACGCCGCGACCGTGCGGCGGCTGATGCTCCACGAAGCCGCCGTCCACGCCGTCCCAGGTCGGCGCCTGACCGACCTCGGCGACGCGATCCTCCTCCTGGACCCGAACGACGCGGAGCCGTTCTGGAACCGGCTGGCCGCTGCCCGCTGGTCGTCCGACGCCGCGGCCTTCGATCAGTCGTTGACGGAAGCGGCCGTGCTCTTCGCGACGATGGCCCGCCAGCCGCATGTGTGGGTCTCGCCGCCCCATGACACCCCGAGCGACCTCGCGCGCCGTCTCGCGGCCAACGGTTTCGAGGATGCCGGCCCGGGCCTGCTCATGGTCGTCCGTGATGGGACCCCGGCGCAGGCGGCCCTGGCCCGCCGCCAGGCGACGAACGTGACGATCGAGCGCCACGCGCGCCTGGACGGTCCAGGTGCCGAGGCGGCCGCTGCCGGGATCGTCGACGTCCTGCTCGATGCGTTCGGCGTCGGCGGGGATCGGCGCCAGGGGGTGGTCGCCGAGACGATGGCCTCGCTGGCCGACCCGCGCTTCACCCACTACCTCATCCGGGTCGGAGACCAGCCGGCGGCCGTGGCCCGGAGCGCGACGTTCGATGGCGCGACCTACCTGTCGTCGATCGGCGCCGCATCGTGGGCGCGTGGGCGCGGCCTGGGTCGGCTCGTCACGGCAGCAGCCACCGCGGACGGGTTGGCGGCCGGCAGCGAGTGGGTCCATCTCGGGGTCTTCGCCGACAACGATCCGGCCATCGACCTCTATCGACGCCTGGGATTCGAGATGAGCGGTGATCCCGGCCCGGACATGCTCCTCACCGGCACATGACGAGCGGTGGACGGCTCCTCGCCGTCGGCTGGACGACCGTCGAGCTTGACCGGGCGGCCGGCGAGCTGGCCCATCTGCTCGTGCCGGGTGGCACCTTCGCCGAGGCGACGCCGTGCGAGCAGATGGGCGCCTGGTGCCGGATCGGGCGCGTTCGACCGGGCGCGGCGGCGG
This sequence comes from Candidatus Limnocylindrales bacterium, assembly GCA_051306295.1. Lineage (GTDB taxonomy): Bacteria > Chloroflexota > Limnocylindria > Limnocylindrales > CSP1-4 > SPCO01. The sequence continues at coordinate 2,817 of JBPPMZ010000107.1, read as the reverse complement.
CGGACATCGTGGTCCTGCTGGAGCCGTCCACGGAGGGTCGCCTGGCGGCCACGCTGGCTCGCCACGACGAAGGCTGGCAGGTGACCTGGGAGGCCGCCGCCGACGCGGCCAACGCGACGGACCCTGCGGCCTCCGACCTCGTCCTGTCCGTGGAACGACCCGGTCCGCTCGGTCCGGAGCGCCTGGTCCTTGGCGGACCGGCGACGGGACCACACCGCCTGGTCGTGACGGCGGCTACCATCGCGCCATGACCGACCCTGCCCTGACGATCCGCCCGGCCACCACCGCCGACGCCGATGCCATCGCGACCCTGTTCACCGACGAGGGCTATCCGGCAGGCCCCCGCGACATCGTGGTCCGGCTGGGCCGCTTCGCCAGCGATGCCGCCCGCGTCCTCGTCGCCGAGCACGACGGCAGCCTGCTCGGGTTCATCGCGATCCACGCCATCCCGCGCTTCGAGCATGACGACCACATCGTCCGCATCCTGGCCCTGGTGGTCGACGCCGGTGCCCGCGAGCGTGGGGTCGGCCGCGCGCTGATGGCCGAGGCGGAGCGCGTCGCCGCGGAGCTCGGTGCGACCTATCTCGAGATCACGGCCGGTCACCATCGCCCCGAGGCGCGGCGTCTGTACGAATCGCTGGGCTACGACGCGTCCGTGGCCGCCTACCTGCGGAAGAAGCTCTGACCGAGCCTCCGCTCCACTCGATCCCTCCCGACGCCCCGGGCGCCTTTCCGCGACTTCGGCTGCGCGAGGGGGCGGCGGAACTGCTCGACCTGCCCTGGGACCAGCCCCTCGAGGCGTGGTCCGACGACGCGGTCCGCGTCGGCTCCGGGATGCAGTTCCGCGACCTTCCCGTCGGGCCTTCGCGCCACCTGGTCCGATTCCTGGTCAGCGACCGGCGCACCTACGCCCTCAAGGAAGAGCCCAACGACGTGGCCGCTCGCGAGTTCGAGGTCCTGCGCCACCTCGAGACACTGGGCCTGCCCGCCGTGACCGCGGTCGGCATCGCCGACGCGCCGGAGCGCTTGAGCGCGGTCCTCGTCACGGAATACCTGGCCTTCTCCATCCAGTATCGGCGCCTGCTGATGCGCTTCCCGCTGGGTCCCGGTCCGCATCGCGATCGCCTGCTGGATGCGATGGCCTGGTTGCTCGTGGACCTTCACCGGGCCGGCGTCTACTGGGGCGACTGTTCGCTGGCCAACACCCTGTTCCGGCGCGACGGCGACAAGATCCAGGCCTTCCTGGTCGATGCCGAGACGAGCGTCATCCACCCCGAACTGTCCGACGGTCAGCGCGGCTACGACCTGGACATCCTGGTCGAGAACGTCGCGTTCGGCCTCGCCGACCTCGGGGCGATGCAGGGACGCGAAGATGCCTCGGACGACGCCGTGGACGCCGCCGAATCGGTCCGGGCGCGCTACGGCGCGATCTGGGACGAACTCCACCTGGAGCCGGAGCTCTCCCCGTACGACCGACACGCGGTCCGGGCGCGCATCCGTCGTCTCAACGACCTGGGCTTCGCGGTCGACGAGATCTCACTCGAGCCTGCCGGTGGCCGCCATGACGTCGTGCGCCTCAAGGTCGCGGTCGCGAATCGTCGCTTCCACGCCCATGAATTGCAGCGACTCACCGGGCTCACGGCCCTGGAGGGCCAGGCCCAGCTGCTCCTCAACGACCTGCGCGAGTACCGCACCTGGCTCGAGTACTTCGATCAGCGGGCGGTCGATGAGCGCGAGGGGGCCGAGCGCTGGCTGCGTGATGTCCTGGAGCCCACGCTCACCGTGCTGGTCCCGGCCATCGGTCCGACGCGCGACGCGGTCCAGGGGTATTGCGACGTCCTGGAACAGAAGTGGATCCTGTCCGAGCTCGTGGGCAAGGACGTCGGCCTGCAGGCGGCGATCGACAGCTACCTGGGCCTCGGCGCGCCGGCACCGGAGTCGGATGGCGCGGCCGCTGACGTGGCGGCCGCCCTGGACGTCGACTGCTCGTTCGACGACGACCAACCGGATGACGACGACGCTGCCACCATGGGCCCATGATGGGGATATCGACCGCCGCCACCGACCTGGTCATCCAGGTCCGTGGCCTGACCAAGCGCTATGGCGATACCCTGGCCGTCGCCGGCATCGACTTCGAGGTCGCTCGCGGCGAGGTCTTCGGTCTGCTCGGGCCGAATGGGGCAGGGAAGACCACGACGGTCTAGATCCTGGAGGGGCTGCGCGTCCCGGACGGCGGCGAGGTGACCGTCCTGGGCCACGACATGACGCGCGATGCCGATGCCCTCAAGCCGCGCATCGGGGTCAGCCTCCAGACCGCGGCCCTCTACCCGAAGCTCACCGTCACCGAGCTCAGTAGCGGGACCCTCGCCTACCAGCGTTCCTCGTGAACCAGGTCGTCGAGCGGCTTGCGGCCGCCCGACCTGGGCGGTCGGGTGAGATCGTGGGGGTTCGCCGGGTAGCCGAACGAGATCAGGAATTCGCAGTGGTGGTCGTCCGGGTAGCCCAGGAGGTGGCGAGCCTGGTCTTGTTCATAGACCGTGGCCGGCACGCTCCCGATGCCCAGCTCCCAGGCGGCGAGCATCATCGCGTCGGCCGCCTGGCCGAGATCGAACATCACGGAGAGGGGCGCATCCGAGCCACGAGGGTCCGGCGTGACGAGGGCGATCCCCACGGCGGCGCCAGCGAGGTGGCCGGCGAACGGCCCCAGCGTGGAGAGCTGGCGCAGGTGGGTCCGCTCACGACAGACGATGAACGACCAACGCTGCTGGTTCTTCGAGCTGTGGGCGCGGCGGCCAGCGGCCAGGACGCGCTGGAGGT
>JBPPMZ010000106.1:0-3771 GCA_051306295.1 Candidatus Limnocylindrales bacterium | reverse complement strand
GTCGCGCGGCGGCTCAGGCCCTCCCCGAGGGCGAGGCGGAGGATCTCGCGAATCTTGCGCATGGCGGAACGGGGGCGTGGCACCGGCATCGGTCCTCGAACGGCTGATCGTCCGAGCCACGATGGCGGACCCTGGTGCCCTCACGTCAGCGCGCCGACGGCCTCACGGTCGGGGTGATCGGAAACCTCCGAAACGAGTGATCGGATTGGAGCGAAACGACTGATCGGATTGGAGCGAAATCCGCACTCGGGTGAGCGACAAGATCGCCGGCGGCTCCGCCCGTCCTGAGGCTGTCCACTCCTCGCCGACGTCACAATTTGTACACCACTTTGTACATGTCCGGCCTTGCCCTACTGCTAGTCCGGTACTAGCGTCCGCGAATGAGCAGCCTGTCGACCATCGAACCCGTTCATGTCGGCGAACGCCGGCTATCGCCGTTCGAGTCGGCCGTCGTCCTGCTCATTCGCGCCGCTGAGCACTGCCGCCGAGTAGTCGCGGAAGAGCGGCGCGGTACACTGTCCGTGAGGTACGCGAAGCGGAAAGGACGGCACCGTGCCCCGACGCACGACTCGCCGGCGGATCGGCGTACCCGACGCGTTCCGGCGGCTCCCGATGAACGAGGAGGACCTCGCCGGTCTGCCCTCATTTCGAGTCATCCGGGTCTCGACCGAGGCCCAGGACTACCGCGGCGGCCCCGAAGGTCAGGCGCACGAACTCGACCTTGCCGAGCGACGCACGCGGGTCACGCCGACGGATCTCGAGCTTCATGACGCCTCGCCCGGCTGGGATGCCGGGCGACTTGAGCCAGCCCTGGCGTGGGCGGCCGATGGCCGGGTCAAGGTCGGCCTTGTCCCCTACTTCAGCCGGTTCATGCGCGATCCGGCCCTCGCCTTTGCCTTCCGGGACGCATTCCATGCCCGCGGCTGCGTCCTGTACTTCGCCGATCTGCGTCGGGGCTGTACAGCGACGACACGCTCGCCCTCGAAGCCGCCCGACGCGGCCTCGTGTCGAGGCGGACTGGGCGGGTCCTGACCGCCGCTGGGATGGCCGAGCTGCTGCGCAACCCGGTCTACAACGGCTATCTCGTTCGGTTCCGCGGGTTCGCCGATGAGGAGACGGTCGAGGCGCCGTGGCGCCATCGGCCGCATGACCCGTCCGATCCAGCAAGCGAGATCGTGGTCGACCCTCCGGTCAGTGACGACCTCGAGGAGACAAGCCACCCTTAGGCACCTAAATGTCCCGGCGAATCTGCCCCTTGAGATCGAGGTTACAGGGGTGGAGCGCTGGTTGCGCAGCTCGACCGCGTGACACGCAGATCGAGGCAAGTGTCTCAACTTGCGCGAATGTTATATTCACCGTAACGTTCGCGCATGTCGTGGGATGAGCTTCTCTCCACTGCTGCTGACCAGCACGGGTATTTCACGAGCGCACAGGCGGCGGCGGCCGGCATCAGCCGCCGCGCACTCACCGGGCGGGCTGAGCACGGGTCCGCTGCCCGAGCCGGCTACGGCCTCTACCGGCTGCCCCATTGGCCGACCGAGGCAAACGATGAGCTCTACGCGCTGCAGGCCCTCGCCCCCTTCGGCACGTTCAGCCACGAGACGGCGCTGAGCCTGCTCGGACTGTCGGACATCATCCCGACCGCTATCCACTTCACGATCCCCGAGTCGTCGCGCCTCGGCCGGCGAGCCGGGATCCGACTGCACCGATCGAGGCATCGCGCCAACCAAGACCGAACGCTCCGCGAGGGATTGTGGGTCAACACGGCGCGCCGGGCCCTTCTGGACTCGGCCCGGATCGGCGCGGATCCCGACCAGCTCCTCGATGCGGCTCGCGAGGCGAAGGAACGCGCGATGCTCACCAGCGACGACATCGCGCGACTGCGGGAGCACCGGCTCTTCCGCCGGGCGGTGCAATGAGCCCGGACCGCGGCTCGACACCCGCTGGACGACGGGCGAGTCTTCTGGCGCGGATGACTGCCGAAGCCAGACGGGCTGGGGTTCCGGTGCGTCGGATCCATCTCGTCGTCGCTATCGATCGGCTCCTCGCACGCCTGCTTGACGGGCCCCCGCCTGGATCCTGGGTCGTGAAGGGAGGCTACGCGAACCAGCTTCGGCGTCCGGACGGGGCCCGCTTTACCGAGGACCTCGACCTCAAGATCGAGGCCACGATCGAGGAGGCGACGGGGCTCCTCGCGGCCGGCTTCGCGATCGATCTCGGCGACGACTTCGGCTACGAAGCCGCCGCTGCCGCGACGCCGCTCCAGGGGCCGCCGGGCGGTGGCCTACGGTTCGTCGTCGTCGTCCGTGTGGCGGGTTCGATCCTCGTCCAGTTCAAGGTCGATGTGAGCGCGGCCGACGTCATCGTCGGCGACCTTGAGGCACATCTCTCGGATCCGGTCGTCGAGCGCCTCGGCTTCACCCGGGCCCGCTATCCGGTCTACCCGATCGCCCAACACGTCGCCGAGAAGGCGCATGCCCTCACGCTGCCACGCGACGTCGAGAACACCCGCGCCCGAGACCTGGTCGATCTTGCGTGGTTCGCGCAGACCTTCTCATTCCGCTCTGATGCCCTCATCGATGCCTGCGTAGCGACGTTCGAGCACCGTGCGACGCACGCCTGGCCACCCACGGTGCCCGCGCCGCCGACGGGTTGGCGGAAGCCGTACGAGCGATGGCGTGGCGAACTGGACCTCTCTGACGCGACGCCCGAGGACGCGGTCGCATCGGTGACGGCCTTCCTGGATCCGGTCTTCGCGGGCATTCGTGACAGACATTGGGATCCTGAGACTCGGAGCTGGGGTATCGGACTCTAGAGCAGATCCACGATGTTGCCGCTGACCATCGCATCCACGACGAAATCAGCTAGCAGCGGGACATTCAGTGCTGGAGGTTCGTCATGGCGCTTTCGGGACTTGGCTACCGTCAACTCGCCGCGCCGCTCTTCGAGCCGATTTCGTGCGTTGAAACGACCCACGACGCTGGTAGGTACAATGAAAACAAGTGTTCTGGTCGGGGCGAGAGGGATAGCCCCGCCACCAACGACCTTCCGATCACGATGCGTCTCGCCGAGCCGCCTGAGCCGTTCGAGCTGGTCCGCAGCGCATGACGCGTCGGCCGTCCCGCCGCCCTGCCGGACGCGCTACCGACCGTGAGGTCAGCGTGGTCGCCGCGGTCCTCGTGGCCGGGTCCGAGAAGGCGGCCGCACACCGCCTCGGCCTGTCGCACTCGACGGTCAAGCACCACTTGGCGAACGCGCGGTCCAGGGTGGGCGCGGCGACCACGGCGCAGCTCGTGTGGATACTCGCTCCCCGGTTGCCAGAAGCCGAGGAGGGAGCGGCAGACGGACGGTCTGCGATCGCAGCCTCCGACGGTCGCCAGGCTGAGCGGAATGCACCGGGCAGCGATGTCGATCGCCTTGACCGTGGTAGGTGACGAGCCCATCGTGGACCGATCCATCCAGTGCCGTCGCGACCGAGGAGGAATTGAGTTCGATGGACCGTGACGACCCCGCCTACGCCGGCCAGCGGGAGTACAGCCCCGTGTTCCTGCGGATCTACGACCCCTTGATCCTCGGTCTCTTCTTGCCGTTCGTGTGGCGCTGCCCGACGACGCACCTCGTGGAGCGATACCGAAAGCACGTGGGCCCGCGGCACCTCGACGTCGGTCCAGGTACGGGCTACTTCCTTGAACGGGCGGGCCTGCCCGACCGGAGTTCTGTCACCCTCCTCGACCCCAACGTGAACGTCCTCGGTCACGCCTCGCGGCGGTT
>JBPPMZ010000105.1:0-22846 GCA_051306295.1 Candidatus Limnocylindrales bacterium | reverse complement strand
GTCGCGCGGCGGCTCAGGCCCTCCCCGAGGGCGAGGCGGAGGATCTCGCGAATCTTGCGCATGGCGGAACGGGGGCGTGGCACCGGCATCGGTCCTCGAACGGCTGATCGTCCGAGCCACGATGGCGGACCGTGGTGCCCTCACGTCAGCGCGCTGACGGCCTCACGGGCGGGTGATCGGAAACCTCCGAAACGACTGATCGGATTGGAGCGAAACGGGTGATCGGATTGGAGCGAAATCCGCAGTCATCACGATCTCGAACGACATCACAAGCGGACCGACAGCGTCGCCGATCACCATCGACGCGAAGAAGACCAGGAAGGTCGAGCTGCGACATCTGTCGTGGTTCCAGATCACCACTGAGGCTGTTCTGCAGCACCGTCATCGAAAGTTGAGTGACCCGGACCAGGCCTGGCTGCTCGGCGAACTCATCGCGTACCTGGAGAACGACAAGTCAGGGGCCGGCGGCTTCGAGGACATGGGCGACCAGTGGGTCACCGTGCGCGAGGAGGCTCGTTCACGAACGCTCAACGCGAACTCGAAGGGTGCCCGCGACGTGGCACGGCGTTGGGAGCAGTTCGCCGAGCACCTGTCGATGATCCTGGAGCAGGATCTCGGGAGGGACGTGTCCATCGTGTGGCCGAAGAAGGTGGAGCCCGCTGCGCGTCTCGAGCAAGCGGTACGGCGGCTTGTCGACGACGGATGCCTAATGACGGCGATCAAGGTGCCGAACGCGGTCGCGCCGATCGACATCGAAGTGAACCTTCGGACCAAGGAAGTCACGACGAGCGCGACGCTCACGGCGCCGCGCGAGGGTCGACCTGCGACCCGGATCAACTGGCTCCTCCGACAGCTGAAGGACGCGCCGGCGGCACTTCGCGTCAGCGTTCGCTACCCGCACACCGCCGATCGACCATCGATCCTGCTGCGCGACGCCGAGAAAGCGTCGCAGAACCTGCTGCATCCCACCGATGCCAAGCGCGACCCGCTCGAGTTCACGGTCGCCTGGGCGCAGCCAATGGGCGCCAAGCGCGGCAAGCTCGCTGGCTCTTTCGTCGGTGATACGAAGGCGCAGACCCTCGAGTTCTACCGGAACGTCGTTCAGACGCTGCGGCCGTGGATCGCTCCACCCCCGAAGCTCTCAGCCGCGGCCGACCTCGCTCTGACAGAAGCCGACCTTAGCGAGGCTCCAGCGATCGAGTCGTGACCTACCAGGCTCGGATCCCAGCCGATTGGCGGCAGCGACTCGAGCACTCCTTGACGTCGCCATGACAAGGCCGCAGTGTAGGGTTGGGGTATGGACGAGTCGACGACCGAAATGTCAGTGCCGCTCGACAGTGACGGATTCCTGCGCCGGCAATGCCCGACCTGCGAGAAGGACTTCAAATGGCTCAGTTCCGCTGCGGGCGAAGGCGAACCCGCCCCAGACGGCGGCTACTACTGCCCCTACTGCGCGGTCCAGGCACCTACTGACTCATGGTTCACAACCGAACAGATCGAGCTGGCGCAGAACACGGTTATGCGTGAGGTTCTTGCTCCCGAGCTCGACAAGATGGCCCGTGACCTCAGGCGCAATAGTCGCGGAAGCTTTCTCAGGTTGGAAGTGAGCTACGACAAGCCGCAGGCCATGGACCCGCTGGTGGAGTCGGACGACATGCGGAGAGTTGACTTCGATTGCCACCCGACTGAACCAGTCAAGGTCCTCGATGACTGGAATCGAGACGTGCACTGCCTGATTTGCGGGAGCAAGCTGCCGGATGGCTAGTCAGGCAAGTTGTCGGCGAAGGCCTCTGCGGCTTCCTTGAAGTGAATCGTAGCTTCACTGACGGCGTCGCGCAGCACTTTCTCCGCTTCGACGCTCCCAACAGGCGCGGCCCAGGCGTCCGGAAGCCACCGGTAGCTCATTCCGTTCAACTCCACATAGTCTACGTAGATGGCCATAAAAAGGACCATATCTCCGTCATCAGCGAGTTCGAGAGTGCGTGAAAAGCAGAGCTCGAACTCCATCGGCTTGTCACCGACCGTGATGGAGCTGCGGCGCTGATAGCGCCAGAGGATGTTCCGCGAATTGGACATCTCATCCTGAGTCCGCACGATGTTGCGCGTGAACTTGTCGGCGCTTCCGTCAATCTGGGCATGTGGATGCAGATCCTTGAGCGCTCGGTTGAGATGCGCAACCTGCGCAGTGAGCTGGGCAGCCGCCGCGTACGCCAGCTCCCTTCTCTGGGCCTCTAGGTCAGCCGCGGCGAGGCGCGGCTGAATCTTTGTCGTCAACCTCTTGCGGACAGATTCGATGTCAATGGCTTTGGTTTCCTCCGGCAGCTCTAGCCACCGCCGGAGGTCGTTGGCCACCTCCGCCATCGTTGGTCGTTCTGCGGGATGGTGCCGGGTGCAGCGGTCGATGAGGGCATCGAGCAGTTGCGCATTAGGGTGTGGCCGCCCATCGGCGATCTGCAAACCGCGGGTGCCCGCTGGCTGATGGCCTTGGGGGGGAAAATTCTGGCCAGTCGCCAAGATCCAGAGCGTCTTTCCGAGCGAGTAGACATCGGCGGCCTTCGGGTCAGCGGTCGCGGGATTGACGACCATTTCGTAGGGCGTGTAGTAGGCGGGCCCGAGTGGACGGCCACTAAGCGTAAGTTCTTCGACGTCGGGAACTGCCACAAGGCCGAAGTCGCCGACGAGCCACTCCCCACCCCGGATGTACAAGTTCCCCGGCTTGATGTCGCGATGCCCAAGATCTTGCTCGTGAAGCCATGCCAGGGCCGCCGCAATCGCGGCAACGGCTTCGACCACCGCCTCCAACGGCTGCCCTCGCAGCGCGTCTGCGATCGGTATGGCGACTGGCATCGCCAGCCACGGCCGGTCGTCCTTGGACGGTGCTTCGGGTAGATAGGCGTCGATCAGCGGCAGGATGCCTTTTGCGTCCTTTAGTCTGCGCAGGACTTCGATTTCGCGAATGAAGCGTCGATACGGCTCCTTCTGGGCCTTGACGGCGTGAATGACCTTCAGCGCCACCTCGCGTCCCTGGGCGTCCGTCGCGCGAAAGACGTCTGCGTTCCCGCCCTCGCCCAGCTTCTCGCTGATCTCCCACGGCCCGATTGAGCGCCCCTCCGTCATGCCGCCATGGGCACATTGCCCTTGACACACGCAACGCGGGGAGCTCGGTGGCCGGCGAGCATGCTATCCAACCGTTTTGTCGGCGCGCGAATGCGCCGCGGCGGACGTGATCCCGAGCCACTCAGCGGCGTGACCTGGTGCGATCGCGTGCCAATTCCCATGTTCTTGGTGGGCGACAACGAAACCTTGGAGCGCGTCGTAGTACGCAGCCGCGCGCGAGGCCAATTCGGGCGACAACTGGTTCCAATCTCGGAGGAACCACTTGAGGACGCCAAAATGGGCTAGGAGGACCCCAAGGACAAGCGCGCACGCCGCACGAATCCGTCTTGGATCGACGGACCCTCCAACTGGCGGCCATGAGAATTCCCCATCAGCATTCTCATAAACGGCCAGGTTCTGGGCCCGCCCATGTGCTTCGTCACTGAGCATTTCAAATGTCGTCCGAGCCAACTCGGCGAGCTTTGGATTGGCCCGCTCGATGCCGCGCCTTAGGTCCCGTTGGCGGACAGGGCCACCTTCCAGCCACCGTCGAGCCTCACCGTCGATCAACCCGAACGCGGCGGCTAGCGTCTGCATCTCATCTGCTCGCCGAAGGAGGGTGAAGACGGCTCCTAGGTCGTGGACTAGTAGCGCGCGGCGGGCTCCCCGAATGGCATCGATAGCCAGAGCCATCACAGTGCATAAAGCCTTCGGGTTGCTTCCGTCGCCTGCATCCGATTGAAAGGTCCAGAGCTCACCAAGGACGGCGTTCGAAAGGTCAGGCCCGTCCTCGAGGAACACAATTGGGCCCGCTACTGCCTCGCGAACAGCCCGCTCCAGGCCCGCCTCTCTCGCGACGTCAAGTGGTGGCGGGTTCAGCATCAACTGCTCTGCGCAAACCTGCGAAGAGGAAGCGACCCAAGCTACACCCGGGTCGCTCCGTTGGTAGCCGCCTCAGCTGCAGCCGCTCGTGGAGCCGCAGTTGAGGCACTTGTAGCAGCTGCCGTTGCGGACCATGATGCTGCCGCAGTCGGCGCAGCTGGGGGCGTCGGCCTGGGTCTGGAAGCTCACCTTGGTGGCGCCCAGGGTCAGGGTGATCGGCGCGGTGCCGCCACCGTTCTTGGCCGCCCCGTTGCCGTTCGCCGCATGACCGTTGGCAGTCCCGGTGGCATGTCCGTTGGTCGCGATGACCGCGAGCTCGTCCTTGACGGGTGCCGGCTCGGCGGCGACGGCCGTGGCCTTGGGGGCGTCGGGTTCGATCGCCTTCGCCGCAGCGAGCGCGGAGGCCGCGGGTGCCGAGCCAGCCGAGCTCATCGCCGCGATTCCCGCTGCGAACGGGTTGACCGCCGCGACCGGCGTACCGCCCGCGTCGCCATCGACCGCTGAGCGGTCGATGAGGCCGAGGCCCGCCTTCGCGTCGGTGTCGAGGAAGCGACTGCCCAGCCAGCGGAAGATGTAGTCCACGATCGACTTGGCGATCGGGATCTCCTGGTTGCCGGTGAAGCCGCTCGGCTCGAAGCGCACGTGGGCGAACTTGTTGATGAGGTCCTTGAGCGGCACGCCGTACTGCAGCGAGACCGAGACCGTCGTCGCGAAGGCGTCCATGAGCCCCGAGACCGTGGAGCCTTCCTTGGCCATCTTGAGGAAGATCTCGCCGGGCTGGCCGTCCGGGTAGAGCCCGACGGTGATGTAGCCCTCGTGGCCGGAGATCTCGAACTTGTGGGTGACCGCTGTCCGCTCGCTCGGCAGGCGCCGGCGATGGGGGAGGGCGGCCTCGGCCTGGGCCTTGGCGAGCAGCTTCTTCAGGTCCGCAACGGCCTGGCTATCGACGACATCGCCGTCCTTCTTCTTCGACGTGCTGAGCGGCTGGCTGCGCTTGCTGTTGTCGCGATAGACGGCGATCGCCTTGAGGCCGAGTTTCCAGCCTTCGAGGTAGACCGTCTCGATCTCCTCGGCGGTGGCGGCTTCGGGCATGTTGACGGTCTTGCTGATCGCGCCGGAGATGAACGGCTGGATGGCGCCCATCATCCGGACGTGGCCCATGTAGTGGATGGACCGCGTGCCGTTGGCCGGCTTGAAGGCGCAGTCGAAGACCGACAGGTGCTCAGGCTTGATGTGCGGCGCGCCTTCGATCGTCTCGCGCTCGGTCAGGTAGTCGAGGATCTCGCCGGCCTGCTCGGCGCTGTAGCCGAGCTTCTTCAGGGCGGCGGGCACGGTCTGGTTGACGATCTTGAGGAAGCCCTCGCCGACCAGCTTCTTGTACTTGATGAGCGCGATGTCCGGCTCCACGCCGGTCGTATCGCAATCCATCATGAAGGCGATCGTGCCGGTCGGCGCGAGGACGGTGACCTGCGCGTTGCGGTAGCCGTACTGCTTGCCGAGGTCCAGGGCTTCGTCGTAGACGGCCTTGGCGTGGTGGAGCAGGTCCGCCGGGACGCCGTCGGTCGTGATCCGGTACGCGGCATCACGGTGCTTGCCCACGACCCGCAGGAACGGGGTCTCGTTGACCGCGTAGTCGGCGAACGGGCCGCCGTGATCGCGGGCGATGATGGCCGACTGCTTGTACGCCTCGCCGTGCATGATCGCGGTCAGCGCGGCGGCGTAGTTGCGGCCCTCCGGCGAGTCGTAGGCGAGACCACGGCTCATGAGCAGCGCGCCGAGGTTGGCGTAGCCGAGACCGAGCGGCCGGAACTTGTGCGAGTTCTCCTCGATCTTGGGCGTCGGGTAGCTCGCGTTGTCGACCAGGATCTCCTGGGCGGTCAGCGTCACCTTGGCCGCGAACCGATACGCCTCGGGATCGAACTCGCCGTCCGCGTTGACGAACTTCATGAGGTTCAGGCTGGCGAGGTTGCACGCCGTGTCGTTGAGGAACATGTACTCGGAGCACGGGTTGCTCGCGTGGATGCGATCCGTGTTGGCCGAGGTGTGCCAGTCGTTGATGGTCGTGTCGTACTGGATGCCCGGGTCGCCGCAGACGTGGGCGGCCTCCGCCATCTTGCGGAAGATGTCGCGCGCCTTGAAGGTGTCCATCGGCGCGCCATCGACCACGGCGTGGGTCGTCCACTCCTGGTCGTTGACGACGGCCTGCATGAACGCATCGGTGACGCGGACGCTGTGGTTCGCGTTCTGGAAGGCGACGCTGCCGTAGGCCTCACCCGTGAAGCTCGGGTCGTAGCCGGCTTCGATGAGGGCCCAGGCCTTCTTCTCTTCGTTGAGCTTCGAGTCGATGAAGTCCATGACGTCCGGATGGCCGGCGTCCAGGATGACCATCTTGGCCGCGCGCCGGGTCTTGCCGCCCGACTTCACGACGCCGGCGAAGGCGTCGTAGCCCTTCATGAAGGAGACGGGGCCCGAGGCCGTGCCGCCGCCGGTCATCTTCTCGCGGGAGGAGCGGATGGTGGACAGGTTGGAGCCGGCGCCGGAGCCGAACTTGAAGAGCATGGCCTCCGTCTTGGCGAGGTCCATGATGCTGCTCATCGTGTCCTGCACGGAGTTGATGAAGCAGGCGCTGCACTGCGGGCGCTCTTCGATGCCGACGTTGAACCAGACCGGGCTGTTGAAGGCCATCTTCTGGTGGACGATGAGGTGGGTCAGCTCGGCCTTGAAGGTCTTGAGGTCCTCATCGGTCGCGAAGTAGTGCTGGGTCTCCGCCCAGGACGCGATCGTGTTGACGACGCGATCGATGAGCTGGCGGACGCTGGTCTCGCGCTCCGGCGTGCCGAGGTGGCCGCGGAAGTACTTGCTGACCACGACGTTGGTCGCGAGCTGGGACCAGAAGTCGGGGACCTCGACGTCCTTCTGCTCGAAGACGCTCTTGCCGCTCTCGTTGGCGATGCCGGCGGTCCGGTACTCCCAGGTGATCTCGTCGTAGGGATGGATCCCGGGGGTGGTCCAGCGGCGCTCGAAGGTCAGGCCCTTGGCGCGGGTCTTGCCGTCGGCGAGGGTGCCATCGAACGAGGCGCCCCACGGTCCGGCTTGGCGATGGGTGGGCGCCTTGGCCTTGGCGGTGGCCTTGGGGGCCGAGGCCTGGGGGGCCGTCGCGGCCCGGGCGGTGGCGTCCTGCTCCATGACCGGGACCGTGCTGCCGTTGGCCTTCGCCATCTGCCTCTCCTCCTGCCGGCGGGGTTGCGTGCCGCCGGGTGCTCGCTGTTCGCGGGGCGCTGTTCGTGTAGCTGCCGCGTTGTCCGTCGTCGTCTGGAACCGGGAGGTCCTGGGGGCTGCCTCGGGGAGCGGCGGATGGTGCCGACGGCGAGGCTGTGCGGGCGTTCCTGGTGGCTGGGCGACCTGATCCACTCTACGCTGGTGCGGGGGTGCCGTCAAGCCTAAAACACCATATCTAGGGTTGCGAGTTGGTGAGTGACCACAAGATGTAGTGGTTTTGTCCGTTTTGCCATCATCCACGTTCGGGGCGTGGCTGTCCACCGTGGGGCCCGGGTTATCCACGGGCGGGCAAGGGGCTGTCCACGGGTCGGGGTGGGGTTGTGCACGGGGTATCAACGGCGGCCGTTGCGAACGGGCGTGCGGTTTGGCGGGCTGCCGAGGGGAGGATCCGGCCTGGCCGTGAGTTCGGTCGTGCACGGGTCGAGCCCTGGATCCTCGCCGACGCGATGGTCGACCGCGCCTCACGTTCCCTGCAGCGACATATGACGCTATACCGGGCCCCGAGTCCGCCATACGTCAACCCACAGAACCTTGGGCGGGCTCGATGGGCGGATTCGGGCCGATCAGGGCGAGGGCCGTGCACGGGTCGACCCTTGGGTCGTCGCCGACGTGTGGTCGACCGCGCCTTACGTTCCCTGCAGCGACATATGACGGCCACCCGACCCGGGCGAAGCCCCAGATAAGCCCCAGTGAAGCCCGGATCGGCATCATCGGGGGCATGGAAGACGTTCGCTTCGGGTCGACGATCCGGGCCGCTCGGATCCGCAGGGGCTGGCGCCAACGCGACCTCGCCGAGAAGTCGGACGTGTCGCGCGCCACGATCTCGCGGATCGAGGGCGGCCACATCGGCTCGCTGCCGCTGGACCTCACGCGTTCGGTTTGCAAGGCCCTGGAGATCAGCCTCGACGTTGTCCCACGCTGGCGCGGCGGCGAGCTCGACCGGATGCTCAGCGTGCGTCACTCGCAGCTCCACGAGTCGGTCGCGCGCATGCTGACCTCGGATTTCCCGGATTGGGCCCTCGCGCCCGAGGTCTCGTTCGCGCACTTCGGCGAGCGCGGCGTCATCGATCTCTTGCTGTGGCACCCGGCACGGCGCGCGCTCCTGGTCATCGAGCTCAAGACCGACCTGGTCGATGTCAACGAGCTGCTCGGCACGATGGACCGCAAGCGCCGACTCGTGTGGGACGTGGCGAAGCGACGCGGTTGGGTTCCCGCGACCGTTTCGGCGTGGATCGTGGTCGCCGGCTCGCGCACGAACGACCGGCGGGTGGCGGCCCATCGGACCATGCTGCGGGCCGGCTATCCGGCAGGCGGCCGCGGGATGCGCGCGTGGCTGGCCGACCCCGTCGGTTCGATCGCCGCGCTCTCGATGTGGCCGACCTCGGCCGCGGGCGGTGCCGACCTGGCCGCGAAGCGTCGGGTGCGGCGCCCGAAGACGGTCGAACCGGCGGCCTGACCGTGTCAGCCCTCGGTTCTCGGCCCCCGGTCTTGGTTTCCGCCAGATGTCGTTGCAGAGAACGTTAGGCGGCGTCACGCGGCCCGGTTCGCCTTCGGCGAGGCCGCGCTATGCCAAACCCCGCACGGCCGCGCATACCGAAGGGACGGGGGGCCGTGGCGACGGAGTTGGGAGCCGACCGACCTCGCCTAGCGTTCTGCCCGTGGACGTTAGACGGACTCGCCGGCCCGGCCCCGGCACAGAAGGCGCCCCGGACCCGCGATACTCCCCGCATGATCCTTCGCGACGAGATCCTGCAACAGCCCGAGGTCGCCGCCCGGTTCCTCGCCCGCGCGCCGGCCATCATGGAGCCGCTGGCCGCCGCCATCCTGGCCCGCGGCGTGGATCATGTCGTGATCGTCGGGCGCGGCACCAGCGACCACGCCGCGATCTACGCCCAGTACGTGCTCGGGATCCGGCACGGCCTGTCGGTCGGTCTTGGGACGCCGTCGGTCATCTCGCTGTACGGCGCGCGGCCGCGTTTGGACCGCAGCCTGGTCATCGGGATCAGCCAGTCGGGGGCGTCGCCGGACATCGTCGGGGTCGTCGCCGAGGGCCGTCGCCAGGGCGCGCCGACCGTGGCCATCACCAACGACCCGACCTCGCCGCTGGCTCTCGCCGCCGAGACGGTGATCGACCTGGGTGTCGGCCCCGAGCGCGCGATCGCGGCCACCAAGACGTACACCACGGAATTGCTCGCCATCGCGGCCCTGAGCGTCGCCCTCCGCTCGGACGCCGCGGACGCCGCGGCCGATGCCGCGGACCTGGCCGCGATCCCCGACGCGCTCGCCTCGGTCGCATCCCTGGAACCCGAGGTCATCGCCATGTCCGCGGACCAGGCAGCCGCGAGCCGCCTGCTCATCCTTGCCCGCGGCTATGAGTACGCCACCGCGCGTGAGTGGTCACTCAAGCTCAAGGAGCTGTCGCACGTCTTCGCCGATCCGTACTCGGCCGCGGATTTCGAGCACGGACCCCTCGCCCTGACCGAACCCGGCGTCCCGGTCATCGCCATGGTCCGCCCCGGCCCCACCCGCGACGGCCTGGTCACCTTGCTTGCGCGCATGCGCGCCGACCTGTCGGCTGATCTCGCGATCGTGTCCGACGACGAGGAGGCCCTGAGACTCGCCCGCTGGCCCCTCCGCCTTCCCGCCGGCACGCCCGAATGGCTGGGCCCGATCGTGTCGATCGTCGTCGGCCAGTTGCACGCCCTGCACCTGACCCGCGCCCGCGGCCTGGACCCGGAGATGCCCCGCCACATCAGCAAGGTGACCCGCACCAGCTAGGTCCGCGCCATCGGAACCGTGCCGGAACGCACCACGTCGTGCATCCGACCCGGCGCTGACGACGGTTCTTTCGTTGACATCGGGACACCTGCGCGGGGTAAGGTCCGTGCAGGGACAGATCGAGGGGTCCGAGAGCGGCGGAGAGGGCATGCGTCGACGTCGGAAGATCGTTCGCTGGATCACCAGGTCGCTGGCCACGGCCGCGATCGGGAGCCTGCTCGGGTTCCTCATCCCGACCATCGCCGCCGACCTGGCCCCCAAGCCGGAGGTCGAGGCCGTCGTCGCCGAGTCGCCGGTCGCGCGCCAATTCATCAATGCGTTCACGGCCGATGACCAGGGCGCCATCACCACGATGGGGGTCGCGGCGGACGTGCCGCGCGACACTGGCGAGGCCTGGGCCCCGCCGACGCCACCCTCGGACCCGGAGGCGCAACAGCCCGCCGCGCGAGTGCCGGGGAGTGGCGGGATGGGGAGTGACGTGATCCCGCCCTGGGCGCGGGGGTAGGGGAGCCGGTTCGTGCGTCCGACATACGTCGCTCCACAGAACGCTGGGCGCGCTGGTGGGGTGTGGATCGGCCGCCACCCGCCAGGTTCGTGCACGGGACGGTGGGTCGCGAGCCTCAGACGGCAACTCGAGGCTGCCTACCGTTCCCTACGGCGGCATATGGCAGCCATGGCCCGCGACTCCGCCAGATGTCGCTCCGCAGAACCTTAGGCGCGCTCGAGGGCGCGATCGGCCTCGGATCGCACTCCGTCCGGCCGCCAGCCGCAAGGTTCGCGCATCGACGCCGCCTAACGTTCCCTACGGCGTCATGTGGCGGATTGACGGCCCGCCAAGCCCCGTGCTACAGGCCCGAGTAGGCGTGCAGACCGCTGAACCAGAGCGAACCGGAGTACGTGACGAGCACCATCCCGAAGCCGACGACGAGGAGCAGCGCGGCCGGCCGCCCAGCCCACGAACGCTGGTTGCGGGCGTGGAGGTAGACGGCATAGGTCAGCCACGTGACGAGCGCTGCGGTCTCCTTGGGGTCCCAGCCCCAGTAGCGTGACCAGGCGATGCTGGCCCACCACGAGCCCAGGATGATCATCGTGGCGAAGATCGGGAAGCCGATGATGACCGACCGGTAGGCGACCTCATCGAGGACCTTGTGCGACGGCAACCAGGCGAACCGGTCGCGCTGGCCCTGGATCAGGTAGGCCACGCCCGCCGCGAACGAGGTCGCGAAGATCCCGTACGAGATGACCGCCATGCCGACATGGATCGTCAGCAGCGGGGCGTTCTGGAGGGCGGGGACGAGCGGCTCGATCTCGCTGGGCAGCGACGACGCGTAGAGCAGGAGGGCGAGCGCCACGCCGAGCGGCAGGAAGCCGATCGAGCGGATCGGATAGCGCCGCGCAAGCACCGAGTAGCCGGCCAGCATCGAGAACGAGAAGGCGACCGTGAACTCGAACATGTTGCCCCACGGCCCACGCCCGACGACGATGCCGCGCAGGAGGAGCGACGTGCCCAGCGCAGCGATCGCAGCCCACGTCAGCCACGAGGCCGCACGGGTCAGCGGCGAGGGTGCCGCGGCGAGGGCCGGTGCCCCGCTGGCTGCACGGACCTGCGAGGTGACGAACGACCCGGTCACGATGCCCGCATAGGCTGGCTGCCTTGCGACCCCGACCGCAGCGGCCACATCGGGGAGTGCCCGTCGGCCGTTGGCCAGCATGACCGCATGCCCGACATGCGCGGCGAACGCCAGGGCGACCAGGATCACGCCGATGGAGAACAGGGTGGACGAGAGTTCGGCCATGGTCATCGCCTCGTGAGACGCGGGTGGTGGGGTCGTGGTTACGGGGCGGCGGTCGTCGCGTCCGGGGTCAGGCGGCGGCGGCGCCGCCGGGCTTGGGTCCGGCCTTCGAGCGGACGGCCACGGCTCGGGACTTCACCTTGAGCACGAGACCGCAGTTGGAGCAAGTATCGATGGCGGCGGTGCGGCCCAGCTGGCACATCGGGCAGGTGACCGCGAGCTCGTCGCCGCAGGTGTCGCAACGCGTCGAGCCCGAGGCGTAGACGAGGTTGTCGCGGCGGCAGAACGGCAGGCCCGGCGGAAAGACCGACTCGCCGTCGGCACCGATCTCGGCGACCCGTGGGCCCTCGACGAACTTGACGCTCGTGCGTGGCTTGGCGATCTGGTAGCCCATGATCCCGAGCATCGTGAAGGTCACGAGCGGCCCGACAACGCCCAGCAGGATGAAGATCGGCAGGAGGGCGATCAGCGCTCCCCAGTCGGGCAGGACGAACAGCGACGTGATGTCGAGGATCGTGTTCCAGACCTGGCTGAGGGCGTCGGTGATGCTCACTCGGAAATCCTACCCGAGGACGCCTTGCCCTTGCGTGGGTTGCCTCGCTTGACCGTGGCGCCACGACCGGGCTTCCAGCCGGGTCGATCGGGGGCATCGGCGTCGGCGTGGGGCCCGTGGCCGGCGGACGGGCCGGAACCGGGGGCCCCGGCGCCGCGGGCCGGACGCTTGTTGCCGACCGACGGCGAGGCCAGTCGACCGCGCGCCATCCGACCGAGCAGCCAGGCCGAGCCGGCCGTGCGCGCGCCGCGTTCCCGGAGCGATGCGCGCAGGGCGTGGTCGTCGCTGACGATCAACAGGCCGGCGGTCGCCTGCGGTCCCGCGACGGCCCGTGTCTCATCGACCAGGGAACGGAGCAGTTCGTCGGCGGAGCGTCGACCGGCGTAACGGACGATGAGGCCGGCCGCGACCTTCTCGCCGCGCATGCTCATGCCGGGCGACCCGTCGAAGATGAGCTCGATGCCGACGGTCGCCGGTATGACGCCGCGCAATCGACCGATGAGGGCGGCGGCAGGCGCCGGACCCTCGCCCTTGGCCATCGCGTGGAGCAGGTTGGTGCCGTCGACCAGGAGGCGGTCGGTGTTATCGAGCGGGTCGCGCGGGAGGCTACTCACGGCGCCATCGTACGCGGTCAGGCTCGAGGGGCCGCGCGAGCCGGAATCGGCAGATAGCAGCCTTGGCTCTGGTACGACCGCTGGAGGTGGCCGAGAAGGCGATACCAGAGATGTGCCTGCTGGTTGGGCAGTCGTCGGCGCGGAACTGGCCCGCGGCCCGCGGTTACCAGCAGCCCTGGCTCTGGCTGCCAGGGATCTGGGCGGCAGGACGCCCGAGTCCCGGCCCGGCTACGATCGAGCGCATGAGTCTCCTCCTTCTGGTCGACCTCGACGGCGTCGTCTATCGCGGCGCCGACCCCATCCCGGGCGTGGCCGCGGTCCTGGCCGATCGCGCGGCCCGTGGCGATGACGTGGTGTACGTGACCAACAACTCGATGCACTACCGCGCCGACTACGTGACCCGCCTGTCGGCCATGGGTGCCCCGATCACACCGGACACGGTGGTCTCGTCCGCACGGGCCACGGCCCTGCACATCGCCAATCACGAGCCGGGCATCCGCCGTGTCCTTGTCCTGGGCGCCAGCGGCCTCGAGCGCGAGTTGCGCGACGTCGGCCTGGAGGTCGTCACCGCCGGCCACGCGGCGACCCGGATGCACCAGGAGGGCATCGATGGCTGGACCGCCGCCGGTGCTCCGGATGCGGTCGTCACCGGCCTGGACCCCAACCTGACGTACCTGCGCCTCGCCGCCGCGGCCGACTGCGTGCGCGCCGGCGCCCGATTCATCGCCACCAACCGCGATCCCGTCTACCCGACTGAACGTGGCCTGCGCCCGGGGGCCGGCAGCGTGGCCGCCGCCATGGAGGCCACGACCGGCGTCACGCCGCTTTCCATCGGCAAGCCCGCGCCGCACCTCCTGGAACTCGCCGCGGAGGCCGTCGGCCGCCAGGCCAGCGACGCGATCATGATCGGCGACGGTATCGGCACGGACCTCGCCGCGGCCCGGGCGGTCGGCGCGCGGTGCATCTTCATGCTGACCGGGGTCACGACGCGGGCGGAGGTCGAGGCCCTGCCGCCCGACGAACGTCCTACCGCCCTGGCCGCCGATGCCACGGAGCTCGCCGCCGCGATCGAGGCGCTGCAGGCGTAAGCCGGATCAGGACGTCGGCTGCCCCACGGCGTTCGCGTCGGGCGCCCCCAGCGTCCCGCCGCTCGCCGGCGTCCCAGCGTCCCCCGGACGCCCACCGGTCGCGGCGTCCAGGAGGGCCACGACCCGGAGTGCCCCGAGGCCCGCCGCGGTGGTCCGGGCGCTGACCGCCGCGGCCAGCGCCTCCGGTTCATCGGGCCCGAGTAACGACACGAAGGCGAGTGCCGTGAGGATCTCGTCCCAGGGCAGGCCGATGTCGCGCCAGCCGGACAGGGCCGCCCGGTAGCCGGCCAAGGCCGCCCCTCGGTCGCCACCAAGGGCCGCCAGTCCTGCCCGGATCGCGATCTTGTCGATATCGATGGCGCGGCCGTGTGCCGCGGTCCGCTCAAGGTGCTCCAGCGCGGAGCGCGCTCCCGCGGAATCCCCAGCGAGAATCGCCATGTGAGCGGCACGCGGCAGGCAATACGGGGCATTGAGGGCGCTGGTGGTCGCGACCGACATCCAGTGCGCGTGCGCCTCGCCGAATCGACCGTCGGCCAGGGCGGCCCAGCCACGCAGGTCCAGCCTCGAACTCTGGAGGTCGACGTCCTCGGCGTCGATCGACGCCGTGTCGTGCAGCCGGATGGCCTCGGTCGGGTCGAGGGTGCCACGCAGGAAGCCGACGACGCGGGTGGCCGCCTCCATCGGCAGCCGGAGGGACGGCTCGATCTCGAGTTCATCGAGGTTGACGAGCTGGGCGGGCTGCCAGTCCCAATCCCCGGTCCGGATGGCATCCTCGCCGGCATTCCCGATGAGGAGTAGCTCGGTGTCGCGCCGACCGACCCGGCGCGACAGCTCGATCGCCGCGATGGCCCGGTCGACCGCGGCGCGCGGGTCCGCGATGCCGACGTTGAGCGCGAGCGAGACCAGCGCCCGGATCTCCCAACCTGGGTGGCCGTGCTCGACGGCCAGGCGACGCGAACCCTCGACGAGCATCACGGCTTCGACCGGCCGACCGAGCTTGTTGAGGATCCCGCCCTTGGCGATGAAGCCCTCGATCATCGTCTCGATGAGTTCCAGCCGTTCCGCGATCGCCAACCCCCGATCGACCGCCACCAGGCCCTCCTCGAAGCGGTCCTCCCCGAAGCGCACACGGCCCAGCATCGTCAACAGTCCGGCCAGGTCTGCTTCGTCGGCGCCGCCTTCCGCCCGGGCCAGAGCGGACTCGATCAAGGCGCCGGCGGAGCCCTGCTTCCGGCCCGAGATGAGCGCGGCCGCCAGGGCGCTGATGGCTCGGAACATGGCGCGGGCGTCGCCCGAACGCTCGTGGATCCCGATCGCTTCTTGCAGATATGTGGCCGCGTCATCCGGGCGGAGGGCCGACGATGCCGCCCGCCCCGCCCGATCCAAGATCGCGGCCCGATCCGCTTCGTCCGTCGTGACGACGAGGGCCTGGTCGAGGAAGCGGATGGCCTGCTCCGGCGAACCGAGCGAGACGGCGCGATCCGCCGCGCCGAGGAGCGCGAGGCGAGCCTGACCGGCGACCGCTTCACCCTCCGGTCCATCGGGAGCCGCCTGGTACGCGGCCAGGTAGTGCGCGGCCAGGGCACCTGCCAGTTCATCGTCGCCCAGCGATTCGAAGAACCGTGCGGCCGCGAGATGCCGGCTGCGTCGGTCGCGACGGGCCAGCGTCCCGTAGGCGACCTCGCGGATGAGCGCCTGCACGAACGCGTACATGCCTCGCTCCGGCGAGCGCGGGTCCACGTCCTGGACCACCAGGTCGTTGCGGGCCAGAAGCAGGAGTCGCGCCTCCAGCGCGGCCGGCGTGTCGCCCGTGATGGCGGCCAGGCCGGCAAGCGTGAAGCTCTGACCCAGCACGGCCGCATCCTGGAGGAGCCCCCGGTCCGCAGGGGCCAGACCGTCGAGCCGGGCCGCGATCAGCGCCTGGAGCGTCTCCGGGACGGCGAGCTCGCCGAGCTCGCCGGTCGGCTCGAAGCCGCGCTCGGTCTCCGTCAGCCGCCCGTCCGCGAGGAGCATCCGGATGGTCTCGACCGCATACAACGGGATGCCATCGGCGCGGGCGACGATGGACCGGACGGTGCCGGCGGGCAGGCCCGGGACCAAGCCATCGAGGATCTGGTGCATCGCCGCTTCATCGAGCGGTTGGAGGCCAAGCGCCAGGAAGTTGCGGCGTCCCGCGCCCCAATCCGGCCGGCGGTCCAGCAGGTCGGGCCGAGCGAGGGTGATGATCAGGATCGGGACGCCGCGGCTCCACTCGAGCAGGTGGTCGACGAAGTCGAGCATGCCGGCGTCGGCCCACTGGAGGTCCTCGAACACGAGCGCGACCGTCTGCGTGGACGCCAGACGCTCGAAGAAGGTGCGCCATGCCCGGAACAGCTCCTCGCGACCGCCGGCGATCGGCTCGCCGACACCCAGGAGGGCGAGCAGGGCGGGTTCGATCCAGCGCCGCTCCGCCTCGTCGGGGACGTGCTCGCGGACGGTGGCGGCGACCTTGTCCCGGGTGGTTGCGGCATCGTCGACCTCGAGGAGGCCGGCCCGTGAGCGGACCATCTCACCCAGGGCCCAGAACGTGACGCCTTCCCCGTACGAGGGCGAGCGTCCCTCGTGCCACCACACGCCTTCGACGACGCCGTCGACGTACTTGAGGAACTCCCAGGCCAGGCGGGTCTTGCCGATGCCTGCCTGCCCGGTGATCGAGACGAGCCGCGCGCGACGCTCGCGGGCCGTGGCATGGAACAGGTCCTTGAGCAGGCGCAGCTCCGCGTCGCGCCCGACGAATGGGGCCTCCAGCCGGTCGGTCCGGCCCGCGCCCTTGCGCTTGCTGACGACGCGCAGCGCCATCCAGGTCGCGACCGGCGCTTCCTTGCCCTTGAGGGCGTGCTCACCGGCGGGCTCGAAAGCGATCGCCGACGATGCGGCCCGCTGCGTGGCCTCGCCGACGAGCACCGTCCCGGGCGCGGCCACAGACTGGAGCCGCGACGCCGTGTTGACGAGGTCACCGGCCACCATGCCCTGATCCCTGGCACCCAGGGTCACGGCGGCCTCGCCGGTCAGGACGCCGGCTCGTGCCTGGACCTCCGGTCCAAGGCCGCGGACCTCCGCCACGAGATCCAGGGCGGCCCGGACCGCACGCTCCGCGTCGTCCTCGTGGGCGATCGGCGCACCCCAGACCGCCATGACGGCATCGCCGATGAACTTCTCGACCGTCCCGCCGTAGCGCTCGATGACGCCACGGGCGATCTCGAAGTAGGCGGTCAGGAGTTCACGGACCGCCTCGGCGTCGCGCCCGTCGGCGATGGTCGTGAAGCCGACGAGGTCGGCGAACAGGACGCTGACCAGGCGTCGCTCGGCGACGGGGGCGGATTGGGTTGTCGGCGCGGCAGGCGGCGACGACGGAGCCGCGCTGCCCGAGATGGCCGGCGTGCTGGCGGCGGCGTCGCCGAGTCGCGTCCCGCACTCCCCGCAGAAGCGGGCGCTCGGCGCGTTCGCGGCCGAGCACTGCGGGCAGACCGCGACGAGTCGGGCCCCGCACTCCTGGCAGAACTTGGCGCCTGGCTCGTTGGGCGTACCGCACGTCGAACAGTTCACCGCGCGAGCGTAGCGGCTGGCGCCACCGCGCGTCGGGTGGCGCACCTGGTTTCCAGGTCGGTCACCTTGGCAGACTGGCTCCGAGCTCCGGGATGCCCGCCGCCCAGGCATCGAACGCCGAGCGCAGCGGGTCGAGGGTTGCCGCGTCGGCGAAGGCGACATCGAGCGCGTGGCGGTCGATGGACCACAGCTCCGGGATGGTCAACCCGATCGACTCGACCGCGCTGACGTATTCCTCCGAGAGCGTGATGTCGGACACGGTCGTGTCGTCCGTGTTGAGCGTCACCGGAACGCCGGCCCGATGCAGCCGGGCGAGGGGATGGGCCGCGACCGTCGGCACGATGCCGGCCTGCCAGTTCGAGGTCGGACACAGGTCCAGGCCGATGCCGCGCGCGCGCAGCTCCTCGCAGAGCGCGGAGTCCTCGATCGTGCCGGGGCCGTGGGCGATCCGTTCCGGTTCCACGGTCAGGGCTCGACGGACCTGCGCGGCCCCGCCCCACTCGCCGGCATGCAGGGTGATGCGCAGGCCGTCGGCCCGGGCCGCCTCGAACGCCCGGGCGTGCTGGCGTGGATCCGGGTAGGCAGCCTCCGGACCGGCCAGGTCCCAGCCGGTCAGCCCCTGGTCCAGGAATCGGGCGGCCGTCTCCGCGAGGGTCACGTTGCCCTCGGAGTCGTGCGAGCGCAGGGCCGTGCAGATCAGGCGGACGACCACGCCCGTGCGGGCCGCCGCCTCACGTGCTCCAGAACACACCGCCGCGATCCCGTCCGCCAGAGACAGTCCGCGTTGGACGTGGAGCCGCGGCCCCCAACGGATCTCCACGTAGCGGACCTGGTCGGCGGCCTTGGTCTCGACGAGTTCGGCCGTGATCCGGTACAGAGCCTCGGCGTCCTGCATGAGCGCGATCGGCAGGTCGAACGCCTCGAGAAGCTCGGCCTGGGTGGCGCAGGGCATCGGCGCGATGAGCGCGCGAGACATGCCCAGCCAGTCCCTCGGGGCGTCCACGCCGCGCGTCCGGGCGAGGTCCAGGGCGGTGCCCACCCGCAGCGAACCATCCAGGTGCAGGTGCAGTTCCGCCTTGGGCATCGCGGCGATGAGGCGTCGACGGGCCTGGGCATCGGGGTCGCGTGGGGTCGTCACCCCCCGATGCTACGATTCCGGGAACCGCGCCATCTCGGCGCATCCGCAGGGCGGGTCCCGTCCGAACGGAATGGCGAAGGTCGCCACCCGAGCGATCCCAGCCAGCAAGGATCCACCACCCATGTCGACCATCCTGGTCACCGGCGCCAGCGGCTTCGTCGGAAGTCACACGGTCCCGGCCCTCATCGACGCCGGCCACCGCGTCGTCGCCCTCGTTCGCACGCCGACCTCCGGCGAGGTCGTGAGCGGCCGACTGAGCGCCGCGCAGCGCGACGGCCTGGAGCTCCGCACGGGCGATGTCACCCGGTCGGATTCGCTGCCCGCGGCCGTCGCCGGCGTGGACGCCGTGCTGCACCTGGTGGCCATCCCGCGCGACTTCCGCAAGGGTGCCGACCTGCGCCTCATCAACACCGAGGGCACCCGCGCGGTCGTCGAGGCGATGAAGGAGGCCGGCGTCCAGCGCCTCGTCCACATGGGCGCGATGGGCGTCGAGGACGACCCGACCCTGCACTACGCGAGCTCCAAGGCCAAGGCCGAGTCGATCGTGCGCAGCTCCGGGCTGGACTGGACGATCCTGAAGCCGTCCCTGCAATTCGGCCCGGGCGACGGCTTCTTCAACATCATCGCCGACCTCGTCCGGCTGTCGCCGGGCATCGTCCCGGTGCCGGGCAACGGGCAGAGCCGGTTCCAGCCGATCCACGTCGACGATGTGGCGAAGGTCGCGGTCGCGTCGTTTGCGGATGCGGGAACCGTCGGTGCCTCGCTGGACCTGGGCGGGCCGCGCTACTGGACATACAAGGAGATCACCCAGGAAGTGCTCTCCGCGCTGGGCAAGAAGCGCCTCATCCTGCCCATGCCGCTGCCCGTGATCCGCCTCGTCGCCGCGGCGTCCGAGCTCGTGCGCTTCCCGTTCCCGGTGGCGACGGATCAGCTGCGCCAGCTCAAGCTCGATAACATCGGGCCGCTCGACGTCATCCCGAACCGCTTCGGATTCGAGGCGCGAGCGATGGAGGGCCAGCTGGGCTACCTGCGCCAGAAGCAGCGCGACCAGCTGCCCGGAGGGCGATGAACCGTCTGCGGAGTTTCCTGTCCGCCGTCCTGTGGCTGGTCGCCGTGCTGGCCATCGCGCTCGGGGCGGCCGGCCTGGTCACGGCCATGGATGGGCCGCCGACCGGTGGTGATCGCCCGGAGTTGACGACGCGCGGCGATGCCGTCGTCACGCCCGCGCTGGACGCCATCGAGACCGACCTCGAAGCGCTGTCGGCCGACGTGGATGCCTTGGGGACCCAAGCCCGCGGCGCCCTGGCGGCGCTCGTGGGCAGCGACCTCGATAACGTGGACCGCGCGGTCGCGGCTGGCGATGCCCTGCTGGTGGACATCACGGCTCGCGTGGCGCGCATCGGTGTCGCGCTCGGCGAGGTGCCCCTCGTCGGCACGCCAGAGGCGGCATTCCAGGTCTCGGCCGCCGTCCTGGACCGCTACGAGCGGCTGCGCGAGGCGGTCACGGTCGTGGACGGCCTGCAGGGCGCTTGGGCGCGGCTGACCGTCGGTTCGGTGGCGGCCGTCCGGCTGTCGGGGCTGCTGTCGGCGCACGTGGATGCCGTCGTGGCGGCCGCCGAGCAGGGTCGCGACGCCGACTACGAGGCCGCGGTGACGACGCTCGATACGGCCGACGCCGCGATCGCCGATGCGCGGCGGGTGCGCGACGTCCTGGCCGCGACGGTGGACGTGAGCGTGCTCGATGAGTGGCTCGATCGGAACGAGGCCTACGACGTCGCGTTGCGCGGCCTCTACCAGGCCCTCGATGACGTGGGGGGCCGGGTCACGAAGGCCGTCCGGGAAGCGATCGACGGCGAGAAGCGGGCCAAGGAGCAGCTGCCGCCGGACTCGCGCGGCCTGATCCTCATCATGGCCGAGATCGGACGGGGCGGGATGAACGAGGCGGTCATCGCCATCGAGCAGGCACGTGGCCGACTGGCCGATGCGCTGGAGCCCGTGCCATCGGGAGCGCCGTCCGCCGCTCCGTGACCCGGTCGGGCCGGTACACTCGGCTCGATATCGTGCCCTCGGTCGCCGCCGGCTTCCAGGCTGGCATCTCCGCGACCGCGCACCCGGAGGAACCACACCACCGTGCAGCTTCGTGTCGTCACCGATCAGCCCTGGGACGTCAAGGCCGACGTCCTGGTCATCCCGGTCGCCGGGGATCTCACCTTCGAGGGGCCTCTCGACGAGCTCGACCGACGCTCGGGCGGCGAGCTCCGCGCGCTCGCGGCCTTCCGGGAGCTCACCGGCAAGCGCTTCGGGACCTCGCTGGTCAGCGCCGGGGACCTGCCGGCGGGCCGGTTGCTGGCCGTCGGGATCGGCGATCCAGCCACGCTCGATCGCGAAGCCGTGGTGCGCGTCGGGGCTGCCGCTGAGCGGCGTCTCGGCGGGCGGGCCGTCCGTTCGATGGCCATCTGGCTGACCCCGCTGGCCGCCGCGGACGGGCTCGACGGCGACGCCGACCTGGCCGGCGCACTGGTGGCCCGCGGCGTCGTCGAGGGTTCGTATGACCCCAAGGCGATCTATCGCGCGGCGCCCGACGACATCGACATGGCGTCGCGCGGCGACTGGAGCGACATCTCGTCGCCGCCCGCGCTCGATGAACTGATCCTGGTCGTGCCCGGCGGCGACGCGTCGGCCGTGCTGGCCGCGGCGGAACGCGGCGTGATCATCGGCGAGGGCGCGAACACCGCCCGGAACCTCTCGAACCGTGCCGCCAACGACGTCTCGCCGGCGGTCCTCGCCGATGAGGCGCGCGCCATCGCCGAGCGCAACGGCCTGTGGATCGACGTCATCGAGCCCGAGCGCGCGACCGAGCTCGGGATGGGCATGTTCATGGCTGTCGGGCGCGGGTCCGACAACCCGCCGCGGATGATCGTCATGCGCTCCGGCGGGGAAGGGGAGCGCGACGGCCTGGACCGCCACCTGGCGTTGATCGGCAAGGGCGTGTGCTTCGACTCGGGCGGCATCTCCATCAAGCCGTCCGACCGGATGGAAGAGATGAAGATGGACAAGACCGGGGCGTGCACGGTCATCGCCGCGATGGAGACCGTGGCGCGGCTGTCACCCGGTACGCCCCTGCTGGGGGTCGCGGCGGCCGTGGAGAACATGCCCGGCCCGCACTCGACCCGGCCTGGCGACATCGTCACGGCGCTCAACGGCAAGAAGGTCGACATCACGAACACCGACGCCGAGGGCCGGCTGATCCTGGGTGACGCGATGACCTGGGCGGAGCGCCTGGGGGCCACCCACCTGGTGGATGTCGCGACCCTGACCGGGGCCGTCTCGCGCGCCCTTGGCCACCTGGTGACGGGCGCGTTCGGGACGCCGCAGCCGTTCTACGACGAGGTCGCGGCCGCGGGGGCGCGTGCCGGCGAGCGCTACTGGCAGCTGCCGATGATCGACGAGTACGTGGCCGACATGGACAGTTGGTACGCCGACTTCCAGAACTCGTCCTCGGCCGAGGGGTCGCTGGTCAAGAGCGCGCTGTTCCTGCGCGAGTTCGCGACCGTGCCCTGGGTCCACCTGGACATCGCTGGCACGGCCTACTTCCGCAAGGCGACGGCGTGGGCCGCCCGTGGGGCGACCGGTGTCTCGCACGCCACGCTCGTCGAGCTGGCGCTGGCCGGAGCGGCGGGCTAGGGCTCGGTGGAGCCGCTCGCCATCGCGCTGGCCGTGGGCCTGGCCGTGGCGGGCGGAGCGCTGGGGTTCGCCGCCGACCGGTTCGCGACGCGCTGGCCGGAACACGACGAGGAACATCCGCCGGGACGTCCGATCGACTGGCGGACGGTCGTCTGTGTGGTGCTGGGGGCTGCGGCCTTCGGGGCACTGACGGTCCGGTTCGGGACAGCGGACCCCCTGGCCGTCGTGGTCTTCGGGGCGTGGTTCGTGACGCTCATCGTGGGGCTGGCGACGGACCTCGATCAGCGGCTGCTGCCCAACGAACTGACCCTGCCGGTCATCCCGGTCGCGCTGCTGTATGCGCTGAGCGGGCTGAA
>JBPPMZ010000104.1:0-8852 GCA_051306295.1 Candidatus Limnocylindrales bacterium | reverse complement strand
CCCACACCGCTCCGCGCTCGCCATGCTGCTCGTGTTGGTCCTCGTCGCCGTCGGATCGCCGATCGCCGCGGCTCGCAGCACGACGAGCGGTCTGGCCTCGGCGGCGCTGGCCGCACGCGGCACCATCGCGGCCTCCGCCTCGACGCAGGTCGATGACGGTCCGGACGATGTCCGCGGTCAGACCCTCCGCTCGGGCGTCATCAACGGCCGTCGCGTCGTGGTCCCGGACGCCAACGAGGCTGCACCGCGCGACTGGATCAGCCGGCCGACACCAGCCGTCCCTCAGCCCAACCCGAAGGCGCAGTCAGCAACGGCCCAGAGCGAGGGCCAGGGCGACAGCTCGACGGCGGCCGGCAGCGGCACGTCCTATCGCGGTCGTAACCACGTCTGGATCCCGGCCCTGGGCATCGATCGCTCGATCTCGTTCTTCTCGTGCACGTCGCCGGCCTACCCAGGGGATCGGGTCTATCGCTGGGGCTGCGCCGGCGGCAACAACGTGTACCTGTTCGGCCATGCCCACAGCGTGTTCAAGCCGCTGCACGATGCCTACGTCCGTGGCCGACTCAAGAAGGGCATGAAACTCGTCTACGCGGACCGTGACGGGCGCATCTCGACCTATCGCGTCGCCTGGTGGAAGGTCACGACCCCGGACAAGGGCGAGTTCGCGTACGCCGCGCAGTCCCAGCCGAGCGTCACGCTCCAGACCTGCGTGGGAGCGAAGAGCCAGTACCGCCTGATCGTCCGGCTCACGAAGGTCGACTGACGCGCGGGTCAGGCCTCAGACGACACGCAGCCCGAGGATCTTCCTGGCGATGACCAGGCGCTGGACCTGGCTGGTCCCCTCCCCGATCTCGGTCAGCTTGGCGTCGCGCATGTAGCGCTCCACGGGGTAGTCGGTCACGTACCCATAGCCGCCGTGGATCTGGATGGCGTTGTTGGTCGCCCGCGACGACACCTCCGACGCGAACAGCTTGGCCTGCGCCGCGACGAGGCCGAAATCGCGGCCCTGGTCCTTGAGCCAGGCTGCCTTGTGGACCATGAGCCGGGCGGCCTCGATCTCGGTGGCCATGTCGGCGACCATGAAGGCCACGCCCTGGAACGAGCCGATCGGCCGGCCGAACTGCTCGCGCGACTGCGCGTACGGGATGGCCGCATCGAGGGCTGCCTGGGCGAGGCCGACGGCCAGGGCCCCGATCGAGATCCGCCCACCGTCCAGGATCTTGAGGAACGTCTTGAAGCCCCCGCTCCGCTCGCCCAGCAGGTTCGCCGCAGGGACCCGCGCCCCGTCGAAGCGCAATTCCCCGGTCGCCGAGGCGTGCAGGCCGAGCTTGTCCTCCAGGCGCCCCACGCTGAAGCCCGGCGTGTCGGCCGGGACGATGAAGGCGCTGATCTCGGCGTCGCCCTTGGGCGTGGCCCCGGTCCGTGCCGTGACGATGTACGTGCCCGCCTGCCCGGCATTGGTGATGAACCGCTTGGACCCGTCCAGGACCCACGCCTCGCCGTCCAGGCGTGCGGTCGTTCTCGTGCCCCCGGCGTCGGACCCGGCGCCCGACTCCGTCAACCCGTAGGCGCCGATGACCCGGCCACTGGCCATCGGGACGAGGAAGGCCTGCTTCTGCGCATCGGTGCCGGCGAGGTGGAGCGGCCCGCAGCCCAGGCTCGTATGTGCGGCCACGATGAGCCCGAGCGACCCCCAGACCCGGCCGATCTCTTCGATCGCGACGGCGTAGGCGAGCGTGTCGAGGCCCGCGCCACCCTCGTCCTCCGGGATCGGGATGCCAAGCCAGCCGAGCTCTCCGATCCGACGCACGATGTCCGTCGGAAAGCGCCGTTCACGCTCGTGCTCATCGATGACCGGCGCGGCCTCGGCCAGCATGAAGGAGCGGATCGTGTCGCGGAGCAGGCGATGATCGGCGGGTAAGTCGAAGTCCATCGGGCTGCGAGCCTACCACTCGGTCGCAGCCCCGTCCGCGGCACTCCCACGGCGCATCCACGGGCTCGGTGCTAGCCTTCGGCCGACATGACCGAGCCGAGCGCCGTCACGCCCGAGCCGTCGCGCCCCTCGCCCGAGTCCGCCTCCGTCAGCGGCACGTCGAGCCTACGGCGCGCCATCCTCATGCGCCTGCGCCATGACGGCCCGAGCTCGCCTGAGGGGCTGGCCGCCAACCTCAGCCTCAGCCGCACCGGCGTCCTCCAGCAGCTCCACGCACTCGAGGCGGCCGGCCTGGTGTCGCGCGAGGCCGTCCGCCATGGCGTCGGCCGGCCGCGGCACGTGTACGACGTGACCGATGCGGCCCAGGATCTCTTCCCGACCAACTACGACGGCTTGGCCAGTGGGCTCCTGGCGGCGATCCGCTCGATCGGCGGCGAGGAACTCCTGGACGGGGTCTTCGAGGAGCGTCGCCGCCTGACCCGGGATCGACTGCGCCAGCGCATGGCCGATCGCCTGACGCCGGATGCTCCGCTCCTGGAGCGCGCCCGCGAACTGGCCGTCATCCAGGACGAACAGGGCTACATCGCGGAGGCGCACATCGGGGTCGACGGCGTCATCCGCCTGGTCGAGCGCAACTGCGCCATCCATCGCGTGTCGTCCGAGCACGCTGCCGCCTGTCAGGCCGAGCTCGACCTGTTCCGCGAATTGCTGGGCACGGATGTCCAGCGTGAGACCCATATCGCGGCCGGCGACCGCTGCTGCACGTACCGCATCGGCGGCGCGACCGACTGAGGGTCTAGGCCTCCTCGCGCTCCACGACGGTGCGCGACGCGGGTTGATGCATCGGCAGGGGCACGTCAGAGACGTTGGGCACGAACGAGGCCGCCAGGGACGTCGCGGCCGCGTGCTCCTGGTCCTCGACCGACAGGATGCCGAGCCGACCGAGCTGCGCCATCTCGTCGCGGATGTAGGTCTTGAGCATCTCCGGCCCGTCCGTGTTGATCGTGAACCGGACATCGTTGCGGCGCAGCGTGTCGAAGATCCAGCGGAACTCATCCCAGCCCGACACGACCTTGGTGTTGAGGTTCGAGGTCGGGCAGATCTCCAGGACGATGCCGCGATCACGGATCATGGCCATCGTGCGCGGGTCGTAGGCGGCCTTCACACCGTGCCCGATGCGGTCCGGTTCCAGCAATTCGACGACGCGGGCGATCTCCTCGACCGGGCCGGATTCGCCGGTGTGGACGGTGATGCCCAGACCGTACTGGCGAACGCGCCGAAAGAGCCGGCGATAGTCGGCGACCCGGAACGTGGCCGACTCCGGCCCGGCGATATCGACCCCGACCACGCCGCGATCGCGCCAGCTGATCGCCTTCTCGGCGATGATCTCGTTGAGCTCGTAGGGGAACGCCCGGTCCAGGCAGAAGATGAGCCCAGGCTTGACCGGGTATTCCAGGGTCGCCTTGTCCATGCCCCGGACGGCTGCCGCGATGATGTGGTCGAGGTCCTGTTCACCGCCGCGGTTACGCTTCATCGGGTTGAAGCGCAGTTCCATGGTCGTGACATTGTTCTTGCGGTACGCCCCGCCGATGACCTCGTAGACGGCGCGCTCGACCGCGATCGGCGAGCTCTGGATGAGCTCCGTCCAGTGGAAGAGCTGCAGGTAGCCGTCGAAGCTCTGCGAGCGGCGCGACACGGTGATCATGTCGCGGAATTCCCAGTAGTCCTTGGTGGGGAGCTTGATGCCCTGGGCGTGGGCGATGCCCCACATGATCGCCGGGGTCACGGCACCGCCAAGATGGCAGTGCAATTCCGCGAGCGGGATCTTGCGCGCGAGCTGCCGGGCCATCGACCGGAGCATACCCGACGCGTTCAGCCGGGGACGGCCCCGCTGAGGCTGGCGGGCCCGGTCCCGGGCCGGAGCTGGAGGTGGTAGGCGGCCGTTCGCCGTCCCGATGCGTCCGTCCAGCTGGCATCGATCCGATAGGTCCCGGGCTCCCAGGCGGCACCGCGCAGGGCCCGGAAGATGACGAACGGTGAGCGACCGTCGGCGAAGCGCAACCCCGTCACCCGGCGCGCCGCGGCCGGACCGCCGCCCAGGCCGACGCGATGGAGCGTGGCCGACAGCTCGCGGGTGCCGGCGGCGAGCATCAGGCCGATGCCCGTCGCGCGCGGTGCGTGGGCCACGCCCGTCCCGTCGCGCCACAGCGACTCGAGATCCGTCTCCCCGGCCGCGGCCAGGGGGCTGGCGACGGAGCGTGCGGCGCCATCCTCGACGACGAACGGTCCGGGGCCATCGATGGCGTCGAAACTCGGGGAAAACGGGCTTCGCAACCGGTCGCCGCCGGTCGCGGATGTTCCGATATCCGGTAGGCGCTCCCAGCGGCCCGGCAGCGCGACGTCCAGGTACTGCATGCCGGTCGTGGTCAGCACCTCGAGCCGATAGCGCCCGGTCGGCCAGCTGGCAGGCTGGCGGCTCTCGATGATCGGCGGACCCAGCAGGAACGTGCCCGCCTGCGGTCGTGGCTCCAGGGGCACCACGTCAAGCCATGTCCAGGTGTCGTGTGCGGTGGCCTGCCACACACGATAGTCGAGGGCCATGTCGTCACGCGGCAAGGTCAACCCGAGCGCCAGAACGGCCTGCTCCGTGCCCAGAACCGGATCGAACGGTCCGTTTCGCCGCTCGACCGTTCTCGCCAGCGCTCGGTCAGCGGGGCGCCGCGGCCCAGCGCAGCGGACTCCGGGACGACGATCCGGACACCCCAGGCATCACGTGGCTGCAGGGCCGCCAGGAGCGCGACAGCCGTGGACGCGGCGTCGGGATCCATCGACGGGACGACCGAGGTCGAGACCGGCGAGCGGCTGACCAGCGCAGACGCGACTGGCGAGGCGACGGCCACCGCGGTGGAGGTGCTGGTCGCGGGGCGTCACCCCACGGCTTCACGATCGCGGCCAGCAGCCCGATGGCCACGATCGCGGCGCCGATGGCCAGCGGATCCAGCGCACGGCGCGGGCCACCGATCCGCACCGGGACGAAGTCGACCGGCTGCTGCGGGTCGCGGGGTTCGCGATCGGTCGCCATGACCGATACATCGTCCCACGGCGTCGGCCGGATCCCGGCCGGGCCATCCGCCCTGGCGCGCCTCAGCTCGCGACGGGGACGATCCGGCCCTCGGCATCGATGGTCGCCTGACGGCGCAGGCGCTTGAGCTCGGCGCCTGGCACCTGGTCGCGGGCGTGGTAGCTGGACCGGACCAGGGGCGCCGACTCGACGTGCTTGAAGCCGAGCGCGAGGGCCGCGGCCTTCATCTCGGCGAACTCGTCCGGGTGGTAGTAGCGCTCCAACGGGAGGTGCTGCAAGGATGGCCGCAGGTACTGACCGACGGTCAGGATGTCGACGTCATTGGCGCGCAGCGCCTCGAAGGCCTCCTGGAGTTCGTCGCGGGTCTCGCCGAGACCGACCATCAGGCTCGACTTGGTGTGGACCGCGTAGCCGATCTCGTCGGCCATCGCCTTGGCCCGCGCGAGGACGTACAACGAACGGTCCCAGCGAGCGCGCTTGCGGACCGGCTTCTGCAGGCGCTTCACCGTCTCCAGGTTGTGGTTGAGGATGTCGGGCCGGGCGTCCATCACCGTGCGCAGCCGGTCGTCCGAGCCGTCGAAGTCGGGGATGAGGACCTCGATACCCATCCCCGGCG
The DNA here is from genome assembly GCA_051306295.1 of Candidatus Limnocylindrales bacterium. Classification (GTDB taxonomy): domain Bacteria; phylum Chloroflexota; class Limnocylindria; order Limnocylindrales; family CSP1-4; genus SPCO01. The sequence continues at coordinate 3,221 of JBPPMZ010000104.1, read as the reverse complement.
AGCGCTCGCGCATGTGCCGGATGGTCTCGGCGAAGATCCGCGATCCGCCGTCGGGCAGATCGTCGCGCGCCACGCTCGTGACCACGACGTGCTCCAGGGCCATCGCCGCGACCGCCTCCGCGACGCGGCGCGGCTCGTCGTCATCGAACCAGGTGGGGCGGCCGGTCTTCACCGCGCAGAACCCGCAGGCCCGGGTGCACGTGTCGCCCAGGATCATGATCGTGGCCGTCCGCTGGTCCCAGCACTCCCCGATGTTCGGGCAGCGGGCCTCCTCGCAGACCGTGTTCAGGTCCAGGCCGCGGAGCAGGCCCTTGAGGTCGTGGTAGTTCTCGCCCGATGGCATCCGCGCCCGGATCCAGTCCGGGTGCCGCCGCTGCGCCACGGATCCATCCGCGGCCGGCAGGCCGGCCAGGCCGCCACCGATCGAGATCGGCAGGTCGGGCCGGGGGTGGGCGCCGGGACCGCCATCGGTCGTCGCCGGGTCGAACATCGGAAGCTCGCGAGCCATGGTCGGAGTGTAGTGCGTGTCGCGCCTAGAAGGCGGCGACGTCGTCCGGCGCGGCGAAGCGGCTGCGGATCGCGATCGAGACCCGGTCGCCCCCCGAGAGGACGCGAGCCTCAGCCATCGCCGAAGGCGGCGCGGATGCCGCTGGCGAGGTCCCGCGGCGTGTAGCCGAGCTCCGCCGCCGCCTTGGCCGACGATGCCCAGTACGTGACCCCGAGAGCCGACTTCAGGACTTCGCGAAGGTCGTCCGGTAGGCCGGCCATCCGCGCCAGCGAGGCCGGCGCTTGGGATCCGAAGCGCAGGAAAGCGACCGGGATCTCCAGTCGAGGCAGGCGCTGCCCACCCACCCGCGCGGCGACCGCCATGGCGTCGCGCACACGCACGTTCTCGCCGGCCAGGACGTAGGCCTCGCCGATCCGCCCACGATCAAGGGCACCGACGATCCCAGCCGCGAGGTCATCCACGAACACCGTGCTGATCCCGGCGTCACCGAGGGCCACATACCGGGCGGTGCCGTCATGGGCGGCTTTGAGCTCCGCGCCGATCGAGGAGTGGTCACCGGCACCGTATGCCATTCCGGGAATCACGATGACGACCGGCGATCCGGCCGCGATGCGCTCCTCCGCCGCGCGATGGGCCAGGAACTTGGTCTCGTCGTAGTAGCTCAGGAAACCGTCACCGAGGTCCCGGCGGTAGCGTTCGTCGACGATCTTCCCGCGGGTGTTCCCGAAGACGTTGATCGTGGACGCGTGGACGATCCGCTCGACGCCGGCCGTCGCGACCGCATCCAGGACACGATGGACGACGCCCACGTTGGCGTCGAGCATGGCCGGCCGCTCACTGACCCGGATGCCGATCCGATAGCGGCCCGCGAGGTGGATCGCCGCGTCGCTGCCGCGCATCGCATCGACGATGGCGGGGGTTCGGGCCAGGTCACCCTGGCGGAGGTCGACGCCGAGCTCGCGCAGGGCCGTGGCGCGCGATGGGTCGTGGACGACCGCCACGACGCGATCGCCGCGGGCGACCAGGCGGCGGGCCACGGCGCTGCCGATGAATCCGGCCGCGCCAGTCACGAACACGCGCATCACCGAGGCTCAGCCACAGTCGGCCACGACGTAGTTCGCGCCGACGGGCGACGTCCCCTGGCGGAGCATGATCTGGCGCCCCTCGCGGCCCTCCAGGCTGTTGGTCACTCGGAAGAGCTGCAGGTCGCCCAGGGTGTAGCCGCTTGGCACGTAGGCCGAGCCGAGGCTGTTGGGGCCGATCGGGCTGCCGGAATCGGTCCAGCTGAAGACCTTGCCCTCGAACCGGACCCAGCTCGGGAAGTAGACGTCCTCCTGGAAGGACACCGCAGGACACCCGTCCAGGCGCAGTCCCGACTGGACCGCGGCATCCGGTCCGGCCCAGGTGTCGACCCGATTGGTACGCAGCCAGTCGGTCAGGACGACGGCCAGGAACCCGCCGACGACGACGAGCCCGGCGATGGCGAGAAGGCGTCCAGCCGACGCGTCGATGTCGAGCCGGAGGCGGCGGCGCGACGTCGCGGCCACCGGGATCTCGCGGCCGGCCTGGAGATGCCGCAGCAGGGCGTCGTAGCGGTCACGCCGGGGATCCTGGAGGCGCGCCCGGCGAGCGGCGCGTTCGTCGACCGTCGGGCGTGATGGCGCTGGACGAAGGTCGGCCGGATCGGGGGCGCCGGTCCCGCCGACGGCGCCGGGCTCAGTAGACAGGCGTCTCCGGCCCGACCGCCTCGAGCCAGGCCTTGATGACCTTCAGGAAGGCCGCTGCCTGTGCGCCGTCGTTGGCTCGGTGGTCGATGGCCAGGACCATGTTCATGATCGGCCGGATGGCGATGACGTCGCCTTCGGGGGTCTCCCGGACGACGGCCCGCTTGGTGATCGCCTCCATGGTCAGGATGGCGACTTCCGGGACGTTCATGATCGGCATCGTCAGGTTGGAGCCGAACCAGCCGGTGTTGTCGATGGTGAAGGTGCTCCCGCCGTAGTCATCGAGCTTGAGCTTGCCCGCCCGCGCACGACCCGCCACATCGGCGATCGCCCGGTTGAGCCCGCTGATGCTGAGCTGGTCCACGTCGCGGACGACCGGCACGAGCAGGCCGTCGTCGACGGCGACCGCGACGCCCATGTGGATCCGGCGCTTGGCCAGGAGGCCAGCGTCTGTCCAGTGGGCGTTGAAGGCCGGGTACTGGCGCAGGGCCGCGACCGCCGCCTTGATCACGAACGGCACGTAGCTGAGTGAGATGCCCTCGCGGGCCTGGTACTCGCGCTTCGCACGCTCGCGGGCGGCGACCAGGCTCGTGGCATCGACCTCCATGTGGACGTACGCATGTGGTACCAGCAGGGCGCGGGTCATCTGCGCCGCGATGCCCTTGCGCATCTGGGTCATCGGCAGCAGGACCTCGTCCGTGCCGTCCGGGAAGGCGATCGGCGCCGGCGCGGGACCGGTGGCCTTCGGGGCCGGGCCAGTGGCTGCGCCTGCGGGCGGCGCGGCGGCCGCCATGACCGGAACAGGCGCGGCCGTGCCCGTGCGGATCGCCTCGACGACAGCCAGGACGTCGTCGCGGGTGATCCGGCCACCGCCCCCGGTGCCGACGATCTGTTCCGGGGCCAGGGCGTGCTCACGAAGCAGCCGGCGAACGGCGGGCGTCATCCGGGCCTCGCCATCGCCGACGACCGGAGGGGCGGAGGCGATGGCG
>JBPPMZ010000103.1:0-5414 GCA_051306295.1 Candidatus Limnocylindrales bacterium | reverse complement strand
TCGCGCCGCGCAGACGCACGATCTGGCCTCGGTGCGGGGCGGACCAGCCGGCCGCCAGGCCGGCCTCGATGGCGTCGAGCGAGAGGCCGGCGGCGATGCCTACCGCGGCGGCGGCCGCGGCGTTGTGGACGGACAGGCCGCCCAGGGCCGGGATCCGCATCGAACGCGTGCCGAGCGGGGTCCGGAGCCGGAAGCGCATGCCGTGCAGGCCGTCGGAGTGCAGGTCGTCGGCGCGGACATCCGCGCTCTCCGCGAAGCCGTAGCGCAGCGCTCGCGCCGATGTCCGCGCATCCATCCCGCGGACGATCGGGTCGTCCTCGTTGAGGACGGCCGTGCCGGTCCGGGGCAGCGCCTCGAGCAGCTCGCCCTTCGCCTGTTCGACGGCCTCGAGCGATCCGATCCGCGACAGGTGGACCGGTTGGACCGCCGTGACCACCCCGATCGACGGAGCGGCGATGGCCGCCAGCTCGGCGATCTCGCCACCGGTGTACATGCCCATCTCCAGGACGGCCGCGCCGTGTTCCGGCCCCAGGCGGAGCACGGTCAGGGGCAGGCCGATCTCGTTGTTCTGGTTGCCCTCGCTCTTGAGGGTCGCGACGGTCGTGCCCAGGACGGCGGCCACGGCCTCCTTCGTGGACGTCTTGGCGATGCTGCCCGTGATGCCCACGACCAGCGGGTCGAAGCGGCGGCGCCAGGCGGCAGCGATGGCCTGCAGGGCCGTGATGCCGTCTGCCACGCGGATGACCGTGACGTCGCCGAGGGCGGCGGCGTCGGACGGCGGTCGCGTGACGAGGACGGCGGCCGCGCCGCGCTCGATGGCCTCGGCCAGGTGGGCGTGGCCGTCCGTGCGCTCACCCGGCAGGGCCACGAACAGGGTGCCGGATCCGACCGCCCGCGAGTCGACGGCGGCGCCGCGGATGGGTCGATCGGACCGGGCCAGGAGCCGGCCGCCCGACAGGCGCACCAGGTCGTCGGCCGAGAGGGCAGGCGCGGCGGGACCGCCGCGCGCCGGGGTCGACGGATCGACGTCGGTCACGGAGGCCAGTGTCGCATAGGGACCACTCACCGAGCGTCGTCGCCGGTCGGGGCCGGGATCGCCCGGTCGTTGAGCAGGTCCGGGGTGTTGATCGCGTTGGTCGCGATCCGCCGGAAGAGCTCGAACGACATGACCGGCATCTCCAGCTGGCCGACGCGGGCCACGGTGGGCTTGCCTTCCTCGATGCGCACCGCGACGACGAGGTCGGGGACGCCCTTCTCGCGGGCGATGTAGCCGATGAACGAGTAGTTGAACAGGTTGTGCTTCCAGCGTCCGAGCTCGCTGTCCCAGATCTGGGCTGTCCCGGTCTTGCCGCCGACGTGATAGCCCGGGACGAGTGTCCGGTCGCGGTAGAACGGCACTTCATCGATGACGTGGTCGGCGAGCGCGCGGAGCTGCTTCGAGACCGCCCCTGACACCACCCGGCCCTTGGTCGCGACCTCGACGTCGACCGTCCCGATGGACTTGACGACGTGCGGCTGGACCATCGTCCCGCCGTTGAGCAGCGCGGCGTAGGCGGTCGCCAACTGGATCGGCGTGACCGCCACACCCTGACCGAAGGAGGCGTTGGCAAGGTCGATCTCACGCCACGGGACGATGCCCGGGTCGTTGACCAGGCCGGCCACCTCCCCGGCGAGGTCGATCCCCGTCGGGTCGCCGTAGCCCATGCGGGTCCACGCGTCATACAGGATGGCCGACGACGACTTCACGGTCTCGCCGAGCTTCAGGGCGATCTTGGCCGCCACGACGTTGCGCGAGTAGGCGATGCCATCCTCGAACGTGATCCAGCCCATGCCCTTGCGGTTCGCGTTGTCGATCTTGGTCCGGCCCCCATCCAGGCGCAGGGTGCCGACGTCCTTGATCATCGTCTTGGGCTTGACCACGCCGCTCTCCAGGGCGACCGCCGCGGTCATCATCTTGAACACGGAGCCCGGCTCGTAGACGTTGCTCACGACCGGATCGATGAACCGGCCCGGCGCCTCCGCCGCGACCGCGCGATAGGCGTTCGCATCGTAGGACGGGTACGTGGCCTCGGCGTAGACCTCGCCGGTGTACGGGTCCATGACGACGGCCGACACGCTCTTGGCCTCGTCGGCGATGTAGGCCGCCAGGAGTTCCTGCTCCAGGGCGAGCTGCAGTCCGGCATCGATCGTCAGGCGCAGGTCCTCGCCGGGGTCGCCGGCCTGTTCGACCACCGCGGTCTCGGGGCGGGTGCGGCCGTTCAGGTCCCGCTGGGCGACGACGACGCGCGGCGTGCCACCGAGCACGTCCTGGTAGTACTGCTCGACGCCGTACTGGCCCTCGCTCTCGCGGTTCACGAACCCCAGCAGGTGCGCGGCCAGGGTCGAGTCCGGCCCACCACCGGCCTGCGGATAGACGCGCAGCGGCTCGGCTTCCAGCGCGATCCCGACGATCCGGCCGTCTCGAGCGGCCTGGCGGATGCGCTCGGCCAGCCGCGGCTCGACGTCGCGGGCCAGGATCACATACGGCTTGCGGCTGCCGAGTCTCTCGCGGAGGCTCGCTTCGGCGATCGGGTCCAGGGCGAGCAGATTGACGAGCACGGCCGCCGTGGTGTCGCGGCGCTCGGCCGGGATCTGGTCCGCGGCCGCGACGACGCGTTCACGCTCGACGGTCGTGGCCAGCAGGACCGTCCCCGTTCGGTCGTAGATCTCACCGCGCCGGCTGGGGACCTCCGACCGGCTCGTCGTCTGGGCCTCGGCCTTGGCCAGCAGCCAGTCGCCGCGAGCGACCTGCCAGTAGGCGGTCCGGCTGACGAGCGCCAGCGACCCCAGGAGGAAGAGCCCCAGGAGGAACAGGAGGCGGCGGCGCGAATCGGTGCGGCCCAGCATCGGTCGTCCTTCGTCGATCAGCGAGCAGGCAGAAGGAGGGGCTCACCGAGCTGGCCCAGACCGGCGTCCAGGGCGAGCTTGCGGACGGCCGGCTCGCGGCCCAGGCGGCTCAGGTCTGAGGTGATCTCCTGCAGGCGGCCCTCCAGCCGATCGCCCTCCACCTGGAGGCGGCCGATGTCGTAGCTCGTCGCGGAGACCCGGACCTCCTGGGCCAGCGAGAAGAACGCGAGCATGAAGGTGACCGCGATGGCGCCCAGCATCAGGCCCAGGCGACCGGGCGTGCGCTGGGCACGGACGGCCGAACGCGCTCGCCGGCGGGGCAGTGCCGGGGCCGCGGCGCGGCGGTCGGCACGGGGCGCCTGGGGGAGCCCGATCGTGCGCGGGCGAGCGCCCTGGTAGACGGCCATCGATCAGTCGCCGAGGGCGTAGCGGAAGCGCGGCGCCGGACCATCGAGGAAGGCGAACGGGTCGGCCGGCGCGGAGGCGCCCCAGTCCGAGAGCTCGAACTCGGCGTGCTCGTGCTGGGGCGTGCGATCGTGGCGCTCGCGCACCTCGTGCTGGCGGCGGCCATACGTCTTGCGGCGGCTGGACTGGTGGCGCTTGCTCATCGGGGTCCTCCTCCCTGATCGGTCGCTTGGTCGGTACGGGGCGGCTGGTCTGTACGGGTCGCGGCGAGGGCCGCCTGGCGGCTCGGTGGGCTAGGCGGCGAGGCGCTCGGCGGCCCGCAGTCGGGCGCTCCGGGCACGCGGATTGGCTTCGATCTCTGCGACCGTCGGGGTCATCGACGGGCGGGTCACGAGCCGCAGGCGGGGGTTCCGGCCGCAGACGCAGACCGGGATCTCGGGTGGGCAGACGCAGCCCCGCCGCTCGGCGGCGAAGAAGCGCTTGACGATGCGGTCCTCGAGGGAGTGGTAGCTCAGGACGACCAATCGACCGCCCGGACGGAGCAGGTCGAGCGCCGCAGCCAGGCCCTCGAGCAGGGCGTCCATCTCCTCGTTGACCGCGATGCGCAGCGCCTGGAAGACGCGCGTCGCGGGGTGCGTCCGGCGGGGCTGGCGCGGGTTCGGCGGCGCGACACGCTCGATGAGCGCCGCGAGTTCCTCCGCCGTGGTCACGGGCGCGGTGCGCCGGGCGTCGACGATGGCCCGGGCGATGCGCCCGGCCTTGGGCTCCTCGCCGTAGCGGCCGAAGAGCGCGGCCATCTCCCGGGCGTCCAGGGTCGCGAGCATCTCCGCGGCCGGGATGCCGCGGCTCGTGTCGAAACGCATGTCCAAGGGGCCGCCGGCGCGGAAACCGAAGCCACGGTCCGTGTCGGCCAGCTGGAAACTCGAGAGGCCCAGGTCGAAGAGGGCCCCGTCCACCTGGCCGAAACCGGCTGCCGGGGCGATCGCCGCGAGCTCGCGGAAGTTCGCCTGGCGCAGGACGAGTCGATCCCCAAATCGGGGCTGGAGGCGACCGGCGACTCTGGCGATGGCCGCCCCATCGGCGTCGAGACCGAGGAGACGGCCATCAGGGTCGGTCGCCTCCAGGATCCGCTCGGTGTGCCCACCGCCGCCAAGGGTGGCGTCGATCTGGAGGCTTCCCGGGGCAGGCGCGAGCATCGACATGACCTCCTCCGCCAGCACCGGGATGTGCCCAACCTCCATTTCGTCTCCACCTCTCGTCGATCGGATCCCGAGCGGACCCTGGAAGCGCATGTGGTGCGAGCTAGATGCCCAGGCCACTGAAGGCCCGGGTCAGCTCGTCGGGGTCATCGAGGGCGCGGCGATAGCCGTCCCAGGTCGATGGCGCCCAGATCTCGATGTGATCGCGCAGGCCGATGACGGCTGCTTCGACCGTGAGGCCGATGCCCTCGCGCAGGAAGGCCGGCACGAGGATCCGGCCCTGCCGGTCGAGCTCCACTTCCGAGGCACCGCCGTACAGGAAGCGCGAGAACATCCGGCCGGTCGCGTCCGTCAGCGGCAGGGCCTCGACCTTGGCCGAGATGCGGGCCCAGCCCTCAGGCGTGTGGACGGCCAGGCAGGACTCCATCCAGCGCGAAACGACCGCTCCCGCATCGAGCTGGGCGCGGAACTTCGCGGGGACGGCGATCCGTCCCTTGACGTCCACCGTGAGCCCGTACTCGCCGGAGAACACCAGTCGGGCCTACCCCTGTCGTCATATGCGGGCTGGTGGCTGGGGTCAGATTCCCCACTTCTCACCACTTTGTGCCACTTGACTGCATTCTGGACGCGTGGCGCGTCGAAGTCAAGGCAGAAGTTGGCGGTGCGGCACCACACGGTCCAGGCCGCGGTGCAGGCAGTTGCGGCCGGTGGGCGCAGGCAGTCGCGGTGGCCAGGTCGCTGGCCTCGGCCGGTCAGGGCGCAGGCAGTCGCGGCGGCCAGGTCGCTGGCCTCGGCCGCTCAGGGCGCCCGCCTCGGTCGGTCAGGACGCCGGCATCGCGCTTGGCGACACGGATATTCCCGGCAGTCTTAACGTGGAGGGTTCTGCGCCCACAACGACAGATCTGCCTCGACCACCGAGCAGTC
>JBPPMZ010000102.1:0-3681 GCA_051306295.1 Candidatus Limnocylindrales bacterium | reverse complement strand
TCGTCGGCGGGCGGGGCGACCTCGGCGGTCGGGTCGGCGCCCACCGGGTCGAGGGCATCCCAGCGGGCACTCGCCTGGATGTCGTCCGGGAGCGCACCGCGGTCGTCGACCGTGTAACGGAACTTGAACTTCAGGGTGGTGCCGGCAGCGGTCGAGCTGTCGATGAACGGTTCCTGGACCGTGATACCGGCACGAAGCAGGCTCGGCATCAGGGCGGATGGATCTGTTGGCACCGGCCGGGCCGCGGACGAGCCGCGAGCGTTGCGCAGCACGTCGTCGGGGGCCAGACCCGCCTTCAGCACGATCGAGCGCGTGAACCCTGAGGCTGCCCGTTCCGGATCCATCTGGGCGACGTACCCGGGACTGCGTTGGCTTTCGAAGGCGAAGGCGCGACCGTTGCGCGACGGGGCGCCGCGCCAGGCCGCCTCGATCGACAGGCCGCCTCCGAGCACGGCCTTGAGCATATGGTTCGGGCTGGCGTACGCCTCGGCGATGACGGCCGCGGCGCCGGCACGGATGAAGCCGGCAGAGAAGTTGTCGACGCGCTGGCGAGCCTGGTCGAGCGTTCCCTCGGCGATGCCGGGTTCGCTGTTGCCCGACGCGTAACACAGGTGGTTGAGCAGGACGACCGCGTTCTTCGCGAGGGCGACGCTGTCGGCGATCCGTTGCTCCCCGAAGTACTGATGCGTACCGTCGCCGCCGCCTGCCACCGGGTTGAGCCCGAAGCCGTTCTGTGTCGGCGGGTAGAGGCTGTCGCGGTAGCGGCTCGGCCAGCCGTTGCCGTGGCCCATGTAGATGACGAGACTCGCGCCCTGGAGTGCGTCCTTGACGGCCGGCCACGTGGCGTCGGGGGAGTAGAGCTCGGTGACGTCCGGTGTGTACCGGCGAGCGAGGGCTGCCGCGGCTCGCGCTTCCTTGCGATATCGGTCCGTGGCCGCCCCCGATGGGCCGACGATGACCACGACCTTCGCGACCGCTTGCGCCTCAGCGGCGGCCACGCTCGCAGCCCCGATCGCGGGCGCGATGAGCCCAGCGAGGAGCAGCGATGCGAGCAGCGCGGCGATGAGTCGTCTCACGACAGATCAGATCCCCCACGACATTGTGGTCGAGCCTAACCCATGCCCAGTGCCCAACACCATACTCACCCTGCGTTTACTGGCGCTTATCGGATGGTTCTTGGGGCTCCGCGCCCGCGTTCCGGTGCGAGGGCGCACCGCCGACGCCAAACACCCCCCCACCCCGCTATGCCATTCGGCCGCATAGGGCGGGGCCGGGTCCGCCAGGTGAGCGGCCGGTGAGCCGCAGCTACGCGACCCCTGCTATGGATTCGGCATGCCATGGGATGAAGCAGGCATCTGGGTACGGGATCCGCTCGCGCAGCCTGGGATGGTGCTCCTCGGAGCCGCGCTGAAGCGTCGGCGGCTCAAACTCGGCCTGTCGCAGACGCGACTCGAGCGGATGACCGGCATCGATCAGACGACGATCTCGCGGTTTGAGAATGGCAAGCGCTGCGGACTTCGATGGTGGCGATTCGCCGTGCTTGTGGCCGTGCTCGGTGGGCTCGACTTCGGCGACCTCAGCGGAATCGGCGCCTATGGTCGACGGCGCCCCGTGAACCCCTACCTGGCCGCCCGCGCCCTGGCCGAGGCCGAAGACGAAGACGAAGATGACGTTGCGTGACGCTCGACTCGATCGCTGCTTCAACCAAACGCCGCGGTATGCGGCGGAATGGCATACGCAGGCGATGGTCGCTCCGGCGCGGGCACGAGCGCGGGCGCGGGCGCCAGCCGCTGATATGCGGCGGAATGGCATACGCGGGCGATGGTCGCTCAGCTTCGCGCCTCGCGCCACGTACCATCCTGTCATGCCGAATCGACTCGCGGGCGAGACGAGCCCGTACCTCCTGCAGCATGCCAACAACCCGGTCGAATGGTTCCCGTGGGGGCCGGACGCCCTGGCCCGCGCGAAGCTCCTGGACCGGCCGATCTTCCTGAGCATCGGTTACGCGGCCTGCCACTGGTGCCACGTGATGGAGCGCGAGTCCTTCGAGGACGCGGCGACGGCCCGCCTCCTGAATGACCGCTTCGTCGCGATCAAGGTCGACCGCGAGGAACGCCCAGACCTCGATTCGATCTACATGGGCGCCGTGCAGTCGATGACGGGCTCGGGTGGCTGGCCGATGTCGGTCTTCCTCACGCCCGACGGCGCTCCGTTCTATGGCGGCACCTACTTCCCGGATCGACCGCGCCACGGGATGCCGTCCTTCACGCAGGTGCTCGAGGGCGTCTGGGAAGCGTGGACGACCCAGCGCACCGAGGTGCTGTCGGCCGGCCAGCGACTGGTCGGCGTGCTGGTCGAGCAGGCGGCGAGCGTCGCCCCCGGCGACGGCGCGGCGATGGACCAGGGGTTCTTCGGGCAGGTCGACGAGGCGCTCATGACGCGGTTCGACACGATCAACGGCTCGTGGGGTGGCGCGCCGAAGTTTCCGCAACCGATGACCATCGAGTACCTGCTCCGCCGGATGGCCACGGGCGACCGAGCCCTCGAAGCGGTGCTGCGCTTCACGCTCGACAAGATGGCCGACGGCGGCATCCACGACCAGCTCGGCGGCGGTTTCCATCGCTATGCCACCGATGCCCACTGGCTCGTACCCCACTTCGAGCAGATGCTCTACGACAACGCACAGCTGGCCCGGGTCTACCTCCATGCGTGGGCGCTGTTCGGGGATGCGTCGGGCTCGCGCTATCGCGACGTGGCACGCGAGGTGCTCGACTACCTCCTGCGCGAGATGCGCACCGACGACGAGGCCTTCGCCGCGAGCCAGGATGCCGACACGGACGGCATCGAGGGGCTGACCTTCACGTGGCGCGCGGCCGAAGTCCGGGAAGTGCTCGGCGACGCGGCTCCGGCCTTCACCGCCGCGTATGGCGTCACCGACGACGGTAACTGGGAGGGTGCGACGATCCTGTCGCGGGTCACGCCCCGGGGCGATGCGCTGGCGGAAGCCTCCCTGGCGGCGAGCCGCGCGCGACTCCTGGACCGACGCACCACACGGCCCCAGCCCGCGCGCGACGACAAGGCCCTCGCCGCCTGGAACGGCCTCGCGATCGCGGCCTTCGCCGAGGCTGGTCGCTTGCTCGGGGAGGAGCGGTACACGGCCGCGGCCATCGCGGCGGCCGAGACGATCGTGGGTGGGTTGTTGGACTCCGACGGCGTGCTGCGCCGCTCGTGGAAGGACGGTCGAGCGGTCGGGCAGGGCGTGCTCGAGGATCACGCGCACCTCGCGGAGGGCCTGCTCGCCCTGTACGAGACCACGTTCGACGAGCGCTGGTTCGTGCTGGCCCGCGGCCTCGCCGACCGGATCCTGGAGCGCTTCAGCGACCCGGCCGGCGGGTTCTTCGACACGGCCGATGACCACGAGCAGCTCATCACGCGGCCGAAGGACGTGCAGGACAACGCGGTCCCGTCCGGCGGTGCGATGGCCACGACCGTCCTGTTGCGGCTGGCCGCGTGGACCGGTGAGGCGCGCTACCGAGAGGCGGTGGACCAGGCCCTGGCTGCGGTGACCCCATACCTGGTGCGCTATCCGACCGGGTTCGCGCAGTGGCTGGTGGCGGCCACCTTCGCGACGGCCGAGGTGGACGAGGTGGCGGCTGTCTCTTTATACACATCTCCGAGCCC
>JBPPMZ010000101.1:0-18375 GCA_051306295.1 Candidatus Limnocylindrales bacterium | reverse complement strand
GGGATCGCGAGGAACGCCTCGTGGACCCTCGCCGAAACGACACGAAGCTGTCGATCCTGCGCAGGTCCACGCTCGTTCGTGCGCCTTTGGGTCCTGGCAAGAACGCGGGCGAAACCGGCCGGGACGGGACGGGACGGGACGGTGTTTGCGGTTGGCACCCGAGTGAGCGTCGGATGAGCGAGCTGACCCAGGTCAGGCGTCCGGATCGCCCCACAGTGACCAGCCCGGTTCGCCGGGAGCGGGCAGGCTCGGGCTGCCGATGGCCGCCCCGGCGGCACGTTCGCCGCGCTCGGCGCGTGACATCGTCGGCACGCCGATCTCGACGAAGTCAAGGCGCGCTCGCGGCGTGGCCGTCGTGACGGCGAGGACCGGTGCGGACGTCGCGGCGTCGCCGGCTTCCCAGCACGAGCGGATCTCACCGCCGTCGAGCGGCTGGCGCCCGCGGTCCAGGCCGCAGTAGCCGAGGTTCGCAGCGACCGCGCGACGGAAGTTCCGGCAGGTCCCGCAGGCGGTGGACGAACGCCGACAGACCCAGCATCGGGCCGTCTCGGCCTGGGGAGTCCCGCAGTGCGGACATCGCCACATCGGCATGGGCGCGATGGTAGCTGCGAGTGTCGCGCCTGTCGAGTCTGACGGCCTGTCGAGTCGAACGGGCGGTCGCTATTTCGTGATGGTGATGACCGTCCGGTCCGTCGTCCGTCCGAACTCGTCGGTCCGGACCAGGATCGCGGCGCTGCCGCCGCCCGGATCTGCGCCCTTGGGGATGGTGGTCTCCCAGACGGCCCGGCCATTCGCATCGGTGACCGCGTCGGAGGTGATGGTGTTGATGCCCGGGATGCTGAGGGTGAACGTGACGCGGGCATCGGCCAGCGGCTTGCCGTCCGGGTCGTCGACCGTAGCCGTCAGGCGGATGTCGGCCGGTAGGTTGGCGCGCTTGATCCGGTAGACGCTCGCGCTCAGCGAGGCCGCCAGGTCGCCGGACCCGCGCCGGACGACCAGCTCGATCTCGGTCATGTTGCCCGCGGGGTCGGTGGACGCGATGGCGATCCTGTTGCTGCCTTTGACGAGCGGGAGCTTCAAGACGAACGCCCCGTCCGCCTCCGCCGTCCCGCCGATCGAGTCGCCGGTGTCCACGTTGCGCGCGATCAGGGTCGAGCGCCCCTGGGTCCGGCCCTCCAGGTCGACGGCCTTGCGATTGACCGTCGCGCCGTCCTTGGGCGCGGAGAGTTTGATGCCGGGCTTGCTCTCGTCCAGGACGTAGCGCACGACCGGCGACGACTCCGACTCGCCACCTGGCCCCAGGAGCGTCACCGAGAAGTCGTTGATGCCCTTGGTCAGCGCCACCGGGATGACGGTCTGGGCGGTCAGCCCCAGGGGCGTGTCCTGGATCGGTGCCGGCGCCTGGTCCTCCAGGGCGAGGTACACGCGAAGGCTGTAGGCGGGATTGCCGGCGACGTCCGGATCGACCGTCACGACCAGGTCGGCCGAGGCGACGTTCGTGTACGGCTCGCTCGGCGAGACCACCGACGGCGCGTTGCTGACCGGGAGCGGTGTGGCGCTCGGGACGGGGGTGGCGGTCACGTCATCCACGAAGCCGCCGACGGTCGAGCCGATGGCCCCCGCGACGGTGCTCAGGCCGCCGACGCCGACATACAGGATGCCGGCGCCGAGGGCCACCACGGCCAGGGCCAGCACGATGCGCCCGGCGAGGGGCACACCGCGGCTGCGCCGGATCGGACCGTGGACCGCCAGGCGACCGGGCGCCGGCGCCCGCGGCCGCACCTTGACGGGGGCGGGACGCCCACTCGACGGGGGTCGCGGACGGACGTGGCTGGAGCGTGCAGCGCGACGGTCGGCCATCGCGGGCGATTGTCGCACGCCCGCTGCGGGAGCACGCTGGGGCGCGGCGGTCACGGCACGACGTGCATCGCCCCGTGTCGGACCGCTGCGGTGCGTAGTACTCTGCCGGGGTCAGCGCGCGCCTCCGTCGAAGCGCGCCCGCAGCGAGGTTGGCGTGCAGGCCCGCGATCCACGATCCGGACGCGCTCCCGGTGGCCCGAGCGGCTCCAGTGGCCCATCGGGGTCAGGGCGCCCCGGCACCGGCGGGAGCACGCCCGGTCGGCCCGTGTTCGGCCTGGGTCCGATCGCCCGCGTCACCCCGTCGCCGTTGGCCTCGCGCGGCGCCGCGACGGCCCTGCCCGCGATGCCCCCCGGCATGCGCCCCGGGTTCGGCCTGCCGAACCTGCGACGGAACGTCTGCCCGCACTTCTACATGACCGGCTCGCGGGGGGCCATCCCCATCCAGGCACCGCACCTGCTCAAGGCGCTCATCCGCCAGGACGCCAATGTGTCGCGCTGCCAGTTCCGCGGCGGCGTCCACCTGGACCAGGGCTACGTCAACGACGTGTGCCTGACCCCCCGGTTCAACCAGTGCGTCTTCTACGAGGACGAGCTGACCCGCGAGTGACGGCCGTCCCTCCGCCGACCGACCTCGACTACCGCGCGGCGCTGGCCGCGCTCGCCGACCGCGGTCGGTTCGGGATACGGCTCGGGTTGGGCCGGACCCGCGCCCTGTTGCGAGCCATCGGCGATCCCCAGCTCGCGGTCCGTGGGGCGCTGGTGGCCGGGACGAATGGCAAGGGCAGCGTGCTGGCCATCGCCGGCAGCGCGCTGCGGGCGGCGGGCCTGCGCGTCGGCGAGACGCCCAAGCCGCATCTCGTCAGCTACCGCGAACGGATCGTGGTGGACGGCCGGCCCATCAGCGCGGCGGACTTCTCGAGGCACGTGACCGCCGTCCTCGCCGTTGCGGATCGCGTGGCCGTGGATCACGGTGAGCCGACGGAGTTCGAGCTCCTCACCGCGGTCGTCTTCCGCCACTTCGCGGAGGTGGACCTGGATGTCGCCCTGGTCGAGGTGGGACTGGGGGGCCGACTGGACGCGACGCACACGTGGGACGGCGGGGTGGCGGTGGTGACCAACGTGGACCTCGACCACACGGATCGACTCGGCCCGACGATCGCCCACATCGCCCGGGAGAAGGCGGCCATCATCGAGCGCGGCGACCACGCCGTGACGGGCGCGACCGGAGAGGCCCTCGCCATCATCTCGGATCGGGCCAGACGACTGGGCATCCCCCTCACGGTCGTCGAGCCGGCCCCCTTGCTGGGTTGGGATGCCGACGGCATCGACATCGACCTGCCGCGCCTGGGTCGGACGCGCGTCGGCCTGCGCGGGCGGCACCAGGCCGCCAACGCCGCGGTCGCGGATGCGCTCCTGGATGCGCTCGCGTCGGCCGGGATCGCGAGCGTGGACGATGCGGCCCGACGGGTCGGCTACGCGACGGCGACGTGGCCCGGTCGGCTGGAGCTCATCCGCCACCACGAGCACGGCGCGGTGCTGCTGGACGGCGCCCACAATCCGGCCGGGGCCGCCGCCCTCGCGCAGGCGCTCGACGACCTCCGGCCGCATCTGGCCGGCTCCGGTGCGGTCACCCTGGTGGTGGCCGCGATGGCGGACAAGGACATCGATGGGGTCATCGCCGCGCTGCTCACCAGTCCGGTCGTCGGTGGGGCGCGGGTCATCGCCACAGCCGTGGACGCGCCCAGGGCCATGCCGCCGGGCGAGCTGGCGCAGCGATGGGCGGCGGTTTCGGGCGACCGGAATCGCGTGCTCGTGGCGTCCGGGCCGGCCGCGGCGCTCGAGGCCGCTCGACAGACGCTGACACGCTCCGACTCGCCAGGGCTGACTGTCGTCGCCGGCTCGCTCTATCTTGTGGGGGCCGTGCGTGCGCTCCTCGTCGACGATCCGCTGCTCCGCGATCCCGTGTCCGGATCGTGAGTGCGCTGGCGCCCACCCGGATCGGGCCGACGACGTTCCTCTGGGGCGAACGGACCTTCGTGATGGGCATCCTCAACGTGACCCCTGACTCCTTCTCCGGTGACGGGTTGCTGGCCGGAGAGGACCCGCTGGAACGTGCTGTGGCCGTCGCCCGGCAGATGGTCGCCGACGGCGCGGACCTGCTCGACATCGGCGGCGAGTCCTCCCGGCCCGGGCACGACCCGGTCCCGTCCGACGCGGAACGCGCGCGGGTCATCCCGGTCGTCGCCGCCATCCGAGCCGCCCTCCCCGACACGCCCATCAGCATCGACACCTCCAAGCCGGAGGTCGCGGAGGCGGCCCTCGCGGCTGGCGCGGACCTGCTCAACGATGTCTGGGGCACGGCACAGGAGGACACGATGGCCACCGTCGCGGCCGCGCACGGCGTGCCGCTGGTGGTCATGCACAACCGCGCCGAGGCGCGTTACCGGTCCGTCATCCCGGAGATCATCGCGGACTTGCAAGGCGCCATCGAGCGCGCCCTGACCGCCGGGGTCGCGGCCAGGGACGTCATCGTCGATCCCGGCTTCGGGTTCGGCAAGACGGCGGACGATAACGTCGCGCTCCTGCGCGACCTGACCGCGCTTCGACTCCTGGGCCACCCGATCCTGCTGGGGACCTCGCGCAAGAGCACGCTTGGCCGCATCCTCGACCTGCCCGTCGAGGAGCGCCTGGAGGCCACCCTGGCCACGACCGCGCTGGGCATCGCGGCCGGCGTGGATCTGGTCCGGGTCCACGATGTCCGCGCGAACGTCCGCGCCGCCCGGGTCAGCGATGCCGTCGTGCGCGGCACCTGGCGCGCGCCGGCCAGCCAAGGAGGCACGTCCTGAGCGACAAGATCGTCCTGACGAACATGCGGTTCATGGGCCGCCACGGCTACTACGAACACGAGCTGGAGCACCCCCAGCCGTTCGAAGTGGACGTTGAACTCGTGCTCAACCTGCAGCCGGCAGGCGTCGACGACGACCTCACCCGGACGATCGACTACGGCCGCGTCTACGACATCGTCCGCCAGATCGTGGAGTCGACCTCGTTCCGCCTCCTGGAGGCCATCGCCGAGGCGATCAGCCACGAACTCCTGGCCCGCTTCGAGGTTCGCGAGGTCGGCGTTCGCGTGCGCAAGCCCGCCGTCCAGCTGGGCGGCCCGCTGGACCACGCGGCGGTCGAGATCTGGCGGCACCGCCCGAAGCGCTGAGCCCGAGGGCGGTCCGCGTCGATCTGGCCGCGCCCGTCGATCAGCCGGCGGTGGCCGGGCGCGTCCCGAGGGTCAGCGACACATCCTGTGCCTGGCCGTCGCGCAGGATCCCGATGGTGATCGTGTCGCCCGGGGCGAACTGGCTGAGCGTCGCGTCGAGCGGATGCTCGCCGTCGATGGCCTGGTCGTTGATGCGCACGATGATGTCGCCGTCCCGGAGGCCCGCGTCGGCCGCGGGCGTTCCGGGCTGGACCGCGGGCCCCGTCGCGCCGCCGGTGCCGCCGATGAGCGCTCCATCGCTGACCGGGAGGCTCTCCGCCTCGGCGAGTTGGCGGTCGATGGCCCGGTAGTTCACGCCCATGTACGGACGGGCAAGCTTCTCGCCGGCCACGGCCTGCTCCATGATCGGTCGGGCGATGTCGATGGGGATCGCGAAGCCGATGCCATTGCTGTCCGCCGCGATGGCCGTGTTGATGCCGACCACGCTGCCGTTCGCATCAAGCAGCGGGCCGCCCGAGTTGCCCGGGTTGATGGCCGCGTCGGTCTGGATGAGGTTGTTGAGATTCTGATTGCCATCGGTCGTGATGGACCGGCCCTTGGCCGACACGATCCCGCTGGTGACCGAGTTCGAGTACGTCCCGAGCGGGCTGCCGATGGCGACCACCAGCTGGCCGACCTTGAGCGCGTCCGAATCACCGAGCGCGGCGGTCGGCAGGCCGGTGGCGTCGATCTTCACGATGGCGAGGTCAGTCAGCGTGTCGATGCCGTAGACGGAACCCGTGAACAACCGACCGTCGTTGAGCTCGACCTGCATCGTCTCACTGCCCTCGACGACGTGCCGGTTGGTGAGGATCCAGCCGCGGCTGTCGTAGATGACCCCGGAGCCGACGCCGGTCTCAGGGATGACCCCGAGGTTCGTATCGACATTGCCGGAGGTGGTGATGCGCACGACCGCCGGGCTGACCTTGGCCGCGACATCGATCGTCGCCGACGACTCATCGATGGTCACGGGCTGACCGGTGTTGGCGTTCGTGCCGACACCGGTCGTCGGGGCCGGGGCCGGTCGATCCAGGGCGCCCGTGGCACTCAGGGTCAGGAACGTGCCGCCCGATGCGAGCACGGCGGACAGGACGGCCGCAGCGAGGACGGTGCCCGCCCCTGCCCGCCCGCCGCCTGACCTACCGGGGCCGGTCGCGGCGGCACTGCCCATCGGTGCCGCGGGGACGATCGGCGCGGGTTCGTACCAGCGCTCTGGAGTCGGTGACGCGGGCGGCATGTCGCCCAGGTCCTGGCGTGACCACGATGGCGTTCCCTCCGACGGCGCCACATAGCGCTCGACGGACGGGGTCACGGGCTCGGCGAGCACGGGCTCGACGGCGATCGCGTCGGCGTCGCTCGATGCCGGTACCGCGGGGATGTCGTGGCGGCGGGTGAGGTCTGCGTCGTCAGACGAATGGTTGTCGGTCATGTGGGGTGATCCTGCCCTGTCGGCCGGGATGCGGCCGTCGATGCCTGGGGTTGCATCCTCAGGGTGCCGAAGCCGGATTCATCTGCGACGCCTCGGACGGTGAAGTTTCCGTCATCTCGGCCGGATCGTCCGAAAGGGTCGGTCCGTCCCCGAGCGCACTCCCGCCCGCGATGCGCGCCACGCCCTCCGCTGCCGGTGTGCCGGCCACCGTCCGTGGATCGATCGGGAGCCGGATGGTGAAGCGGCTGCCGGTGCCTGGGCCGCTCTCGACCTCCACGGTGCCGCCGTGGATATCGACGATGGAGCGGACGATCGCAAGTCCCAGGCCGCTGCCGCTGCCGCGTGCCTCGTTCGCGCGCGAGCCACGGTAGAAACGCTCGAAGATGTGGGGTAGCTCGTTGGGATCGATCCCGACCCCGGTGTCGGTGACGTCGATGCGTGCCCCGCCTGGCGTCCCGGCCACACCCACCCGGACCGCGCCGCCTCGTGGCGTGAACTTCAGCGCATTGCCGACGAGGTTGCCCACGACCTGTCCGATCCGCGGCGGATCGTGCCGGATCCGGATCGGCGCGCTCGGCAGGTCGACGGTCAGTCCCACGCCGCGACGAACGGCCAGGGCGTCGTGCTGGTGGGTCGCCGATTCGACAGCCGCTCGCAGGTCGTCCGGCCGGAGATCCAGGAGCACCAGCCCCGAGTCGAGCTTCGAGAGCTCCAGCAGGTTCTGGGCCAGCCAATCGAGGCGCTCGATCTGGCCGGCACTCGATTCCAGGAATTCGGCGCGCGCCTCCGGGTCCTCCCCGGCCGACTCCATGAGCAACTGGTTGAACGTCCGGAGGGCGGCCAACGGTGTGCGCAGCTCGTGCGACACGTCGGCCAGGAAGTCGCGACTGCGGTCGCGGTCGCGTCGGATGATCTCGACGCTTTCCTCCAGCCGATCGGCCATCGTGTTGAACTGGCGCGCCAGGTCGCCAAGCTCGGTCGTGCCCTCGCCGCGTTGGGGGGTGGCGACCCGCCGGGTCAGGTCCCCCTCAGCGAGCGCTCTTGAGGCGTCCGTCAGCTGGCGGAGTGGTGTCGTGAAGCGACGTGCCAGACCCGCGGCCACCACGACCGAGAGGCCAAGGGCGAAGAGGGTCATCGCGACCAGGAGACCGGTCACATTGGCGATGGCCGTCGCCCGGTAGGTGTACGGCTCGGCCAGGGTGATGACCACGCTGTAGCGCTGTAGCGTCGAGCCGCCGGCGAAGTCCTCCGTGATCGTCGTCTGCTCGCGCCGTTGGCCGGGCTCCGGCTGGGCCTGGAGCGGCATCGAGAACTGTCCGTTCGCGGCGGGCAGGAAGGCTGTCCCGGTGCCATCACTGACCATGGACCCGAGTCGCACGGTCACATCGGCCTGGCCGAGCAGGTCGGCGATCAGACGCTCCTGGGTCGGATTCGTGAAGGCGCGCTGCACGCCGGGGTCGACGAGGCCGTCGGGCGAGACGACGGGGGCGCCGTTCGCGCCCGTGTCGGCCAGGGAGCGCACATAGACGCTGACCGTCTGCATCCGGACCCGCAGATCGGCCTCCTGCTGCTGGGTGAAGTAGTCGTCGAGCCGATTCAGGACGAAGATCGTGACCAGCAGCAGGGTCAGCGCGATCACCGTGACGAAGGCCACGGTCAGGCGACCCTGGAACGTGGACGGCACCAGCCGGTGTAGCCCGCGCCCCACGGACGCCAGGCGATCATTCGACCGCCCCCTCCGAGTCGGTGCTGCGCCGTCAGCGCTCGGCGAAGGCGTAGCCGACACCACGGACCGTCAGGACGAAGCCCGGGGTGGCCGGGTCGTCCTCGATCTTCTCGCGCAGATGGCTGACGTGGACGTTGATCGTCTTCTCGTCCTGATCCAGGGCCTCGTAGTCACGGAGCAGCTCCAGCAGCTCGCCGCGCGTGTACACGCGGCCGGGACGGGACGCGAGGTGGCGCAGGATCTCGAACTCGGTCGGGGTCAGGGCGATGCGCCGGGCGCCGCGCTGGACCCGCCGCCGCTCCAGGTCGATGATGAGATCGCGATGCCGGATGACCCGACCGCCGCCGGCATCGGCGAGGTCGCCGTAGGAACGGCGCAGCAGGGCCTTGATCCGGCTCATGAGCTCGCGCAGGCCGAACGGCTTGGTGAGATAGTCGTCCGCTCCGAGCTCCAGGCCGATGACCTTGTCGACCTCATCGTCGCGGGCGGTGAGCACGAGGATCGGCATCTTGGCCCCGGCGGCACGGATGCGGCGCAGGACCTCGAAGCCATCGATGCCGGGCAGGCGCACGTCCAGGACCACGAGGTCCGGTGCCTCCCGCGTGGCGATCTCCAGGCCTTCCTCGCCGGACCGGGCAACCTGGACCTCGTAGCCTTCCTGCTGGAGGGCGTACTGGATCCCGCGCGCCACGGCGTGCTCGTCTTCGACGATGAGGATGTTGGCGCCCACGGCGGGATGCTACACCGGAGACGCGCTGGGCCTCAGCCGATGCACGATGCTGGTCACGCGGGCTGACTTGGTCACCCCCACTGACCCGATCGTGACAGATGAGCACGCCCCATACGCCCAGATGACATGGATCGGCCAGTCGGGCGCACCGTCATGAGGGATCTGTTCGATCGAGGTCACCCGGGCTGACCTGGTCACCCGGCCTGACCCGCCCGAGCGGCCTGGATGACCCGCCGCGCTGCGTGCCGAGGTGGCCGTGATACCCTGTGCACCCGCTCCGGGCGCCTCGCCACTCCGGCACCGCCGGCGAGCCGCAGCCCGCACCACCCGAACCACCCACTGACGCACCAGAGGTCCAAGAGCATGTCCACCGCCCGTCCGACGTTGGCCGCCGAGCAGCGCGAGATCACCGGCAAGGCCGTTGCCCGTCTCCGCAAGTCCGGCAAGCTGCCCGCCGTCGTCTACGGCCATGGCTTGGAGTCTTCCAACGTCACGGTGGACGCGCACGACTTCGACCTGCTCCGTCGACACACCGGCCCGAACGCCCTCGTCGACCTGTCGGTCGATGGCAAGAAGGCCCGGCCGGTCCTCATCAACAGCGTCCAGGTCCACCCGGTCAATCGACGGCCGCTGCACGCCGACCTGTTCCTCGTGCGCATGACCGAGGAGCTGACCGTGGACGTGCCGCTCGTCACGATCGGCGAGTCGCACGCCGTCGCGCAGCTGGGCGGCACGCTCCTGCACCCGACGGAGACCGTCAAGGTCAAGGCCCTGCCCGACCACCTTCCCCAGTCGATCGAGTACTCCATCGAGTCGCTGCTCGATTTCGATACGACCGTCCACGTCCGTGACCTGGCCATCCCGGCCGACGTGACCCTGCTGACCGACGGCGACGAGATCGTGGCCAAGGTCCAGGCGCCGCGTGTCGAGGAGCCGACCGTCGTCGGTGAGGCCGAGACCGCCGAGGCTGCCGAGGCCGCGGAGGCTGCCGAGGCCGGCGAGTCCACGGCTGAAGCGGGGTCGGACGAGGGCTGATCCCCGCGGCCCTCGAGTCGGTCGGTCAGCCGTCGGAGCGGCGCCCGCTGGCGTAGACGATCGGCGCGCGGAACACGAGCGCGTCGGCGGGCAGGGCCATCAACCCCTCACGCAGCCGGGCGAGGAAGCGCCGTCGCTCCGCACGGCCCATCCCCTCGAACAGGGTCTCCTCGTCGAAGTCGACGAGGAAGCCGATGTACGACTCGACCGTGAAGGCGTAGGCGAGCTCCGCCACCTCCGCGGACGCCTCCCGGAAGCCGGCCCGCCGCAGTTCTGCGACCGCGACCGTGGCCGAGGGCACGTCCCCGGAGCGACCGTCACCCGGCTCGTCGTCATATCCGAACTCCGCGAGCAGACCATCGAACAGCCGATCGGGCGCGAACACGGTCCGGTCGGTCAGCCAGGTGACGTAGCCCAGGGTCCCGCCCGGCCGGAGCACGCGACGGATCTCGCGCAGGGCCTTCGCTCGATTCGGGACCAGCTGCAGCACGAACGACGACATCGCGACATCGAAGGACGCGTCGGCGTAGGGAAGCTCCGCGGCAAAGGCTACGGCCCCCTCGAACCGGTCGCGCTCGCCAGGTGGGAGATCCGCGACCATCACCTGCAGGGCGCCGAGCATCTCGCGCGATGCGTCGATGGCGGTCACGCGCAGGGTCGGCCAGCGCTGGAGCGCGGGCAGAGCCAGGTTCCCCGTCCCGGCTCCGATATCGATCACCTGCGCGTCGGCGACGCCCAGCACCTCTGCCATCCGGTCGAGCAGGCCGAGGGCGCTGGGCGCAAGGACGGGCGCCCACCATTGCTCGTAGCCTGCCGCCATCCGGTCGTAGCGCTCGCCCTGGTCGGTCATCGTCCAAGGATGGTGCCACGACCGGCGCGGCGCCGGACGGCTGCCGCGGTCAGGAGGCGACCACGTCCCCGGTCCCGCGATGGCGCGGCCCGATGAAACCGACCCGGCGCAGCACCCAGGCGACGGCCAGGATGACGACGCCGAGCACGAGCAGGATGGGCAGCCAGACGATGGCCAGCCAGATGCCGGCGCTGGTCAGGGCCTGGAGGATGTCGATAAGACTGGCGGAGGCCTCGTCCACGACGACCTTCGGGTCCCAGCCCTTCTGGGCGATCTCGACCGCCACGATCGGGACACGGTAGCTGGCCGTCAACGTGGCGTACGAGGCGCGATCCTCGACATCGGCCAGTTGGGCGGTCAGCTGTTCGATCTGGCCGCGGACATTGGTCAGCTGGTTCTGGACCTCCAGCACGTCCGAGATCTTGACCGCCTTCGTGGCGATCTCCTGGAGCGATGCCTCGGCCGCTCGCAGGTTCTTGATGCGAGCCTGGAGGTCGATGACCTGCCCGGTCACCTCCACGGCATCGGTCCGCTCGGCGACGACCTTGGTGCCCGGGCCGGAGATGCCGCGGAGCAGGTCCAGGGCGTCCTCCCAGCGATCAGATGGGATCCGGTAGGTGACCGACGCGATCGGCGTATCGCCGTCGTTCTGGGTCCATGAGGCGCCGATGTAGCCGCCCATCGCCCGGATACCGTCGCGGGCCTTCGTCAGCGAGGTGCCGACATCGCCGACCTCCAGGTCGATGGTGCCGGTCCGGACGATCCTGGCGTCGTCGATCGGGGCGCCGACCCCGTCCCCGCCGCCATTCTGGCCTCCCTGTTCATCGGGCGCGGCCGGGGCGGCGCTGGGAGCGCCCGCGAATCCGCCGGACGTCGACCCGTCCGGGACGGCGTTGCCGACGGACGAGAGGATGGGCCCCGAGGCCGCGCCGCCGCAGGCCAGGAGCAGGCTCGAGATGATGATCAACGCGCCGAGCGCGGTGATGGGACGGATGGTGCGCATCGCAGTGGCCCTCCGTGGCTCGTCGACATCCAACGGATGGCGGCGGCATCGCGGGGACGTGCCGGCGGTCGGCGCGGTTCCCCATCCGGGTCGGCCGGCCTGCCGTGACGCGTACACTCGCCGGGTCATGACCCTCCATCTGCCCTTCCAGCCGCCCCTCGAGCCGATGCTCGCCAAGGCGTCCGATGCCCTCCCCGAGGGCGACGGGTGGCTGTTCGAGCCCAAGTGGGACGGCTTCCGGGCGCTCGTCTTCCGCGACGGCGATGAGGTCTTCACCCAGTCGCGCGACCTGAAGCCCTTGGACCGCTACTTCCCGGAGTTGGCCGATCCATTGCGGGCCGCCCTGCCGGAGCGGTGCGTCCTGGATGGGGAGGTCGTCATCGCCCGCGATGGCGCGCTCCAGTTCGAGTCGCTGCTCATGCGCATCCACCCGGCCGCGTCCCGGGTCAAGATGCTGGCGGCGGAGTCGCCGGCCTCGTTCGTGGCCTGGGATCTGCTGGCCCTCGGCGACGAGGACCTGCGGGACGTGCCGCAGGTCGAGCGACGGGCGCGCCTGGAGACCGTGCTGGCGGGGGTGGAGGCACCCATCCACCTCACGCCCGCGACCCTGGATCGCGCCACGGCCGCCGACTGGTTCGACCGATTCGAGGGCGCCGGGCTGGACGGGGTCGTGGCCAAGAAGCTCGCCGCGCCGTACCAGCCGGGCAAGCGGGCGATGCTCAAGATCAAGCACCAGCGCACGGCCGACTGCGTGGTGGCCGGGTTCCGATGGCACAAGAACGGTCCGGGCACGCACATCGGGTCTCTGTTGCTCGGCCTGTACGACGACGAAGGTGCGCTCCACCACGTCGGCGTGACATCGACCTTCACCTGGGATCGACGTGCGGAGGTCGCCGCGGAGCTCGAGCCGCTCCGCGAGCGAGCCATGGACGAGCATCCCTGGAAGGAATGGGCCGAGTGGGCGAGCGCAGGCGACACCGATGCATCCGGCCAGCGCCTGCCCGGCGCCGGGTCACGCTGGAACCGCGGCAAGGACCTGTCCTGGGAGCCGCTCAGGATCGAGCGGTCCGTGGAGGTCGCCTACGACCATCTACAGGGCGACCGATTCCGGCACGGCACGACGTTCAAGCGCTGGCGCCCGGACAAGCCCCCGGAGGCGTGCCGGTATGACCAGCTGGAGACGTCCACGCCGTACCTGCTGAGCCAGATCTTCGGGTCGTGAGCTCGATGGCAGGCAGGGCACGGCACCTCACCCTGGTCATCGCGATGGGCCTCGCCGCGATCGGCTGCGGCGCCGTTCCCATCCCCTTCGCCGACGGAGTCGTGGTGGATGGCTGGGTCTTCCCGACGCCGGCGCCCCTCCCGGAGGGGGCAACGGCCCTCCCGCTGGCGGCGGACCTGCCGCCCCCCACCGTCCCCGACGGCATCGAGCTCGCTGCCTGCCCGGCCGCGTTGCACGAGCCCGTGACCCTTCGGGTGGACCGGGCGGCGCGACCGCCCGTGCTGCACTTCCTGGCGGCGGACGGCCGCGAGGTCGGGCTGCAGTGGTCCATCGGCACCTCCGCGCGCGAGATCGACGGCGTGGCGGAAGTCGTCATGCCGGACGGGTCGCTCATCGTGCGCGAGGGCGAGGAGAGCGTCCTCGAGCTCGGTGGTGGCTACCTCGGCGCCGGCGACGTATTCAGCGCGTGCTTGACGACGCCGCATCGCCTGGACCCCGACGCGACCTAGCGTCAGGCGCCGTCGACCTGGAAGCCCATCGAGCGCGCGGCAAGCGCAAGCCCGCGATCATGCGTCAGGAAGACCAGGTCGTCGTACACGTCGTCGATCGCCAGGGCGCTGGCCAGATGGATGGCATCCATCGACCCGATCGAGGTCGGGAAGGGCTGGGAGGCTCGTTCGAGCACCGACGTCGTGACCGGCACCAGGTCGAACCGATCGATGATGTCCAGGATCGCGGCCCGCTGTCCGGCCACGACCTCGTCGCCGAGGTCCCCGCGGAGCCGCGCCCGATCCACAGTGCGAAGGCACTCCAAGCGAACGAGCTCGCTCGAGACCGCGACGTCGAGCGCTGACCAGCTTTGTACTGGGTCTGGTTCGCCGAGCACGATCCGCAACACGACGGATGCGTCGACATAGGCGTTCACCGGCCCTGGCGCTCCTCGAGCAGCACGTCGAGGGACGACTTCGACCAGCCACCCGGTGGATAGACCCGACCTCGGACGTCGGCGAGTGGCTTCTTGGCGCGGCGGATCACGACACGGGCGTTCGTCGTCGTCGCGATCGGCACGATCCGCGCGATCGGGCGGTCACGATCGGTCACCTCCACCTCCGCGCCGCCCTCGGCCGCGCGCAGGTACCGTGACAGGTTGTCCTTGAGCTCAGCGACGCCGACGCGCTCCATGGCCACATCTAGCCATGGATGGCCATGTCTGTCAACGCCCGTCTTCACCTGGCCCAGCGATCCGGACCTCCCAGTCGAGGTCGTCGTCCTGGTGCTGCCATTCGCGCCAGAGGACGATCCGGCCGTCGGCGTCGAGGCGGACGATCGCCGCCCCGTGATATCGGTGGTGGCCCTCGTAGGTGTATTCCACCGCTCCCGTCTCGGTCGCGTCGTCCCAGATGATCGTGTGCCACACGACGTGGTGACCGCCGGACGGCGGCTCGAAGAACGGGATCAGATCCGACCGACGCGTGAAGCGATACCCGTACGGGTCCAAGTACTCCAGGTCCTCGGCGAAGCAGTCGGCGACCGCGGCCACATCGCCATCGCGCCAGCCGGCCGCCGCACCGTCCAGCGCGGCCAGGAACGCCTCGCGTGTCACGACGGGTCGGCGCCGGGGTCCTTGTCCGGAGCGGCCCTCCTGCGTGGCGCTCGTTCCAGCTGCCCCGCTCGGTCCGGCCACTCGTAGCCGGCCCATGGGTCGTAGTCGGGATCCAGCGCTTCCTGGGCTGGCCGATCCGCCTCCGGGACGTGGGTGAGATTGACCCGGACGCGGTACCACAGCGACGAGCGGCCGCGCATCCCGTCGACGAGCACGTCCGCCGGCTCCAGGTGCTCGCCGACGGCCGGATGGCGTGCCTTCCAGCGCTCCAGGCCTTCCAGGGCCTCCGCCTTGGACGCCGCACGCGAGATCTCGATGACCGGGATCGACGACTTGCGCCGGCCGGTCGGGGTCGGGCGCGAGCCCTCCCACTCGGTCGGCAGGCCGGCATTCGGATCGCCCGCGGCGACGGCGGCGGCGCGCTCAGCCTGGACCTCGGGTGGCGGACCGCCGTCCTTGCCTCGGCCTGGCTCGTACTCCGCCTTGGGTCGGCGCGCGCGGGACGGCTGGACCCGCGGCGGCTCGCCTTCCTGCTTGGCGTAGTTCGGCGGCCACGGAGCGTCGCCTTCGCCCTCCGCCTCGTGGCGTCGACTCAGCTCAAGGAGCGCCTCCAGTGAGCCGACGGCGTCATCGATGCCGGCGCCGGGATCGCCGATGGCCGCGAACCGCCCCGGGACCGTCTCGATCGTGAACGCCTCCGCTTCGACGGTCGGCACCTCGTCCCACGACAGCGGCGTGGAGACGCGCGCGTCGGGCAGCGGCCGGATCGAGTACGCGGATGCCACCGTCCGGTCCTTGGCGTTCTGGTTGTAGTCCAGGAAGACGCCGTGGCGCTCCTCCTTCCACCACTTGGACGTGGCGGCATCCGGAGCGCGGTGCTCCACGTCGCGGGCCAACGCGAGGGCCGCTCGGCGCACCTCCGGGTAGGTCCAGTCGCGGGAGATCCGGACATTGATATGGATCCCGCGCGAACCCGACGTCTTGGGCCAGCCGACGAGCCCGACCGCCTCCAGCGCCTCCTTGCAGAGCATCGCCACGTCGCGGATCTGTGACCAGCCGACGCCGGGCACGGGGTCCAGGTCCACACGCAGCTCGTCCGGGTGGTCCAGGTCGTCGGCCCGGACGGGGTGCGGGTTGAGGTCGATGCAGCCCAGGTTGTTGACCCAGGCAAGCCCGGGCGCGTCATCCACGACGACCTCGGACGCCGTCCGGCCGGAGGGGAAGGTCAGCTCGGCCTGGCGCATCCAATCGGGCGCGTTTTCGGGCGCGCGCTTCTGGAAGAACGGCTCCTTGCTGATCCCGTCCACGAAGCGCTTGAGGGCCATCGGGCGGCCGCGGACGCCGGCCAGGGCGCCGGCTGCGACCGCCTGGTAGTAGCGCACGATATCGAGCTTGGTGTAGCCGGCGTCGGGGAAGTAGACCTTCTGTGGATTCGAGACCGCGATCTCGCGCCCGTCGATCGCCAGCAGCTCCTTGGGCGATGCCATGGCCGGAACCTTAGCGCGGCGTCGTAGACTCGTCGCCATCGCCTGTCGATTCGGGCAGTGGTCGTTCGTCGTCAGGTCAGGCAGCCCCTACGGTTGCCACAGCGGAGGCATCACCCGCCATGCAGTACCTGTTGCTCATCTACGGCCCCGAGTCCGACGAACAGGACTTCTCGCCCGAGACCATGGCGGGCTACGACAAGTTCTGGGAGCACGTCAGCGAGCGTGGCGTCCTCCGGGCTGGCGAGGCGCTCCACCCGGCCGCGGCCGCCACCACCGTGCGGGTCCGGGACGGCCAGACGCTCACGACCGACGGTCCGTTCGCGGAGACCAAGGAGATCCTGGGCGGGTTCTACGTCGTCGAGGTCGCGGACCTGGACGAGGCGCTCGGGTACGCCGCGATGATCCCCGGGTCGAAGACCGGTTCGGTCGAGGTGCGGCCGATCGTGGACTTCGCGGCGGTGCGCGCTGATGCCGTGCCTGCTGGATCGGCGGCGTCGGACTGACCGAGCCTCGGGACGCGCACGAGGTCGTCGACCGCCTGTTCCGCGAGGAGCAGGGTCGGGCGGTGGCCACGCTCATCCGCGTCCTGGGGGACTTCGATCTCGCCGAGGAGGTCGTCCAGGAGGCGTTCATCACCGCGCTCGAGACGTGGCCCGTCCGGGGCGTGCCGGACAACCCGGGGGCGTGGATCACGACGACGGCGCGCAATCAGGCGATCGATCGACTGCGCCGCAACCGACGCCTTCGCGAGAAGACGGAGGTGCTGGGGCGCGAGGCGGCCGTCGAGGCGGCGCTCGGCGCGATCGAACCGACCGACATCGACGAGGCCATGCCCATCACCGATGACCGACTGCGCCTGATCTTCACCTGCTGCCATCCGGCGCTGGCGATGGACGCGCGCGTGGCCCTCACGTTGCGCACGCTGGGTGGGCTGACGACGCCGGAGATCGCGCGTGCCTTCCTGGTCCCGGAACCGACGCTCGCCCAGCGACTTGTCCGGGCCAAGCGCAAGATCCGCGACGCCGGCATCCCGTATCGGGTGCCGCCGGTCGAGTTGCTGCCGGAGCGACTGGGTGGCGTCCTCAAGGTCCTGTACCTGGTCTTCAGCGAGGGCTATGCGGCCTCATCCGGCGATGCCCTCATCCGGCGTGAACTCGGTGCGGAGGCGATTCGCCTGACCCGCCTCGTGGTCTCGCTGCTCCCTGATGAGCCCGAAACGCTCGGGCTGCTGGCGCTCATGCTTCTCCACGATGCCCGTCGCGAGGCGCGCATGGCGGCGGACGGCGCGCTGGTCCTGCTCGAGGACCAGGACCGGTCTCGATGGGACGGCGACCGGATCACGGAGGGGTCGGCGCTCGTGGAGCGGGCGCTCCGGTTGGGTCGTCCCGGGCCGTACCAGCTCCAGGCGGCCATCGCCGCCCTTCACGACGAGGCGTCCGCCGCGACTACCGATTGGACGCAGATCGCGACGCTGTATGAGGCGCTGCGTCGGCTGGAGCCCTCGCCGGTGGTGGAGCTGAACCTGGCCGTGGCGGTGGCCATGGCCGATGGACCAGCCACGGGCCTGGCCATGATGGACGGCCTCGTGGCGGATGGGGTTCTGGCCGCCTATCCCTATCTCCACGCCGCCCGGGCCGACCTGCTGCGGCGACTCGGC
The DNA here is from genome assembly GCA_051306295.1 of Candidatus Limnocylindrales bacterium. Taxonomy (GTDB): domain Bacteria; phylum Chloroflexota; class Limnocylindria; order Limnocylindrales; family CSP1-4; genus SPCO01. The sequence continues at coordinate 523 of JBPPMZ010000101.1, read as the reverse complement.
CGCTGGACGGAGGCTTCGGCCGCCTATCGACAAGCCCTGGCGCTCACCGACAATCGGCCGGAGCGGTCGTTCCTGGAGCGGCGGCTCGACGAGATGCGGGTTCAGGAGGCGGGACGCCCGCCGCTATCCTAAGCGTTGGCCCGGCCCGCCCGCCTATCCACGTTCCCCTGAGGACCAGAATCGGCACGAATGTGCGTGGTCCCGCGCAGGATCGACACGATCGCGTCGTTTCGTCGCAGGTGCACGAAGGGCTCATCGCGAATCCGGTACTGGGCGGAACCTTGCCGGGTCACGATGCGCCGACCCGCAGCACCCGGGCCTCCTTCTCCGTGACGTCCTCGAGGTCGACCAGCGTCGGGACGGTGTAGCGGGCCAGTTCGGTCAGGCCAGCAGCGGGCAGGTACGCCCGGCCCAGGTCCCCGGTCAGGACCACGGCACCGCGCGCCGCGAGCCGGCGCAGCCACGGCTCGAAGTGCGCGGCCAGCTCCTCCTCGTACCAGACGTCACCCGCCAGCACGACGTC
>JBPPMZ010000100.1:0-27164 GCA_051306295.1 Candidatus Limnocylindrales bacterium | reverse complement strand
CGGATCGCGGTCAGCGCGGCGGCCCGGCACTTCATCGACCGCTTCTTCCCCGGCGACTACAAGGTCATCCCGAATGGCGTCGATGTCCCGCGCTTCGCCGGGGCGGTGGCCCTGGCCCGCTGGCAGGACGGGACGCCCAACGTCCTGTTCGTCGGCCGGCACGAACCGCGCAAGGGCCTGCTCGACCTGCTCAAGGCGCATCGCATCCTGCGCAGGACCGGCTCCGGGTCACGGCTCCTCGTGGTCGGCAGCGGGCCGCAGGAGCGCGAGGCCCGTCGCTACGTCGCGACCCGCGGCCTCAAGGGCGTCGAGTTCCTGGGCCGGGTCAGCGATGCGGAGAAGGCCCAGCTGTTCCGGACTGCCGACGTCTACGCGTCACCGGCCACTGGCGGTGAATCGTTCGGCATCGTGCTCCTCGAGGCGATGGCGGCCAGCACGCCGGTCGTCGCCTCCGACATCCACGGCTACAAGGGCGTCGTCCGGCGCGGCCGCGAGGGCCTGCTCGTCCCGCCGCGGTCGCCGCGCGAGCTAGCGGTCGCCATCGATCGATTGCTGCGCGACGACGAGCTGCGCGCCACGATGGGTGCCGCCGGTCGGGCCCGCGCAGAGGACTTCAGCTGGCCGAGGGTCACGGCCCGGGTCGACGATTACTACGGCTTCGTCATCCGCCGGCTGGCCGCAAGTGGCTCATTGCCACCCGGGTTCCACGCCGCGATCCCTCAGGCCCCGCCGCCCCCGGTGCGAGCCAGGGCGTCCGGCGACCCGTCGGAGGGCACGCCCGGGTCACCGCCCGCCGCCGCCGATTCCGCCAGCGCGAGCCTCCAGACCGAGGCCGAGTAGGCCACGACCAGGCAGGTCACGGCGATGGCGATGGTCAGGATCGCCAGGGTCGGGCTCAGGAACGGCGATGGCACGGTGCGCGGCGCCGTGCTGACCGGGAACTGGAAGGCGTACAGGTAGGTCGGGATGATGCCCTGGTAGGTGTTCACGACCGCCGACGGCAAGGGCAGCGCGGCGATGTTGGGGTAGAGCACGATGAACCAGGCGACGACGGCCACCAGCAGGCCCATCACGTAGCGGTGGGCGTCGCGGGCGGCAAGGACCTGCGCCGCCACGTAGAGCAGCGGCAGGCCGACCACCAGGGCGATCGGCTCCACGGGCAGGCTGGTCAGCCGGGTCACCTCCGTGTCCGGGATGAGCGCGACCGCCAGGAACCCGATGGCCACGCCGACGGCCGGCACCATGACGCGCCGGAACGAGCCCCGACCGGAGTCGTCGCCGGCGCCCAGCGACAGGACCGCCCGTCCCAGCCAGACCGCGCCGATCCCGACCACGACCAGCAGGCCCAGCGAGCGCGCCGTGATGACGAGGTCGGGGATGACCGCCGGGCAGGCCGCCGATCCCGGGTTGACGCCTTCCACGCCGACGAACGCGCAGAGCGGGCGCGAGAGCAGCCACATGGCCGCCGGGGCCACGATCGCGACGGCACCGGCGATGCGCGCGACCAGCCACGTCCGACGCGATGGCCCGTGCCACAACTCGGCAACGAAGTAGGCGAGGGCCAGGATCACGAATGGCAGGGCTGCGTAGTAGTGGTACTGGAATGCCGGCCGGTCGATGCGCGCCCACGGGACCCACTGCGCCGCGAACCCGATCGCGATGAGGCCCAGGGCGAGGCTGCGGCGGCGGTAGGCCATGAGCGCGGCGAACAGGATGGCCGGCACGCCCATCCACCAGATGACGAGGTTGCCGACGTCATACAGGGCCGCGCTCGTGCCGCCAGCGAAGCTGTCCTGGTAGAACCAGACCGGCTTGAGATCGAACGGCCAGGCCCACCACGGCGACGAGGCGGGATGCGCCGAGGTCAGCCCGTTGTGATAGCCGTACATCTGGCCCGTCAGCTCCGACAGCGTCTGGCCGGTGTTCCCGGCCGGCACGCCCGCCCACAGCTGGTGGTTCTCGATGAGCGCCCACGGGATGTACGACACCACGTAGACCGCCAGCGGGATGGCCACCAGGCAGACGGTCGCCCAGACCAGCGGCAGCCCGACCAGCCAACCGGGGCGCAGCCAGTCGCGCGGCGGCGGTGCCGGGGCGTCCAGGGCGCGGCGCGGATCGTCCGGACCTGGGGCACTCGCCAGCGGGCCGTAGCCGATGCGCCCGGCGACCACGAAGACCGCAACGACCACGAGAGAGCCGCTCGCCAGCGCGATCGCCCCGAGCAGCGGCGTGACCGCCAGCGGACCCAACGCGATCGACGTCTCGAGCTGGCCCAGCGCGAGCGCCCCGAAGAACAGGGCCACCCCGCCGGCTGCCGGGGCCAGGATGGCGATCCACTGCTCCTCGTCGGTCCAGGCGATGGGGTGCTGCACGGACGCGACGACGGCGACCAGGGTCAGGCCGACCATGATCGCCAGGAACGTGACGTTGCCGATGCCCTCGCCCTCCGGGACGCTGATGGCCATGTAGCCGAGCACGCTCGTGATGGCGATGAGCCCACCGATCGCCAGGACCCTGCCCAGGGCGCTGCGGACCAGGAGCAGGAGGGCCAAGGCTCCGATGGCGTACGCCGCGACCCACTTCGAGGCCAGGGCCAGACCTAGAAGCAGGCCGACGACCGGCATCGCCAGCCAGGGCGCCGCACGCGACCGCCACCAGCCCGTCCAGATCGCCGCGAACAGGGTGTAGGCCGCGATGATGAACAGGGCGACGTAGGCATCGTTCATGCCGATCCGCGACTGGACGAAGAACATCCCGTCCAGGACCGCGAAGACCGCGACGAGGCCGGCGACCAGGCGGCGCCGGAACAGGATCCGGGCGAGGACATACAGGCACAACGCCATGAGCGCGCCGGCGATGACGCCTGGGAGCCGCCAGGCGAAGGCATGCGACCCCACCTCGACCGAGGCCGTCGTGCCCGCCGACCCGAAGACCAGGAGCTGCTGCCGATCCTCGGCCGGGTACTGGGACGCGACGTCCATCGCCCAGGCCGACGGAGTCATGCCGGCTGGCAGTCGCGCATCGGCGTACACGGCGTTGGCATGCGGCTCGACGACGTACACCGTCCAACCGTCCTCCGCCGCCCCGGTGGCGCCCGGGACCTGGCCCAGGATGTGGACCTGCTGCGAGGCATCGTCGTAGGCGACGCGCGTTCCAGGGCCAGGGAGCGGGTGGCTATCCAGGACCTCCGGTCCGTCCACCGCCCGATCACCGCCGGCCGCGATGACGGTGTACTCCGGGGCGTCCGCCGGTCCGCTCGTGACGTACAGCTTCGGGTCGTCGATGCCCAGGATGAGCGCCAGTCCGTGCGCGCCGCCGGCGAGCTCGATCGTGCTCGAGACCTCCGCGGACGAGGGATCGATGAACGTCACGCCCGTGTCGGTGGCGACGGCGATGCGCGGCAGGTCCAGGATCTCGAACCCGGCCAGCCGGCCGTCATCGATGGCTTCCTGCACCGACGTGCGCGTCTCGCCGCTGCCGGGGCTGCCCACGACGACCTGCCCGTCCGCGCCCGGGTCGCCGGCCAGGGCAGCCTCGTAGTCGGCGGCTTCACCAGTGAGCAGTTCGACGAGCGTCGCGGCCGCCGCGACCGGATCGGTCACGAGATCCGGGGTGGCCACGATCGACGCCCCGGTCCCGGCCGGCGCCAGGTCCGCGATCCCGGACAGGGTCGCGGAGCCAAGGACCTGGCCCGTGTCGGCGTCGATGGACGTGACGCGGTCCCCGGACGCGGCCAGGATCGCGGTCCCGTCCTCGGTGACCAGGAGGCGCTCCACCGGGTGGTCGAGGGTCACGAGCGGCTCCGGCACGAGGCCCGCATCCATGCCGCCCAACCACAGGGACAGGAGGTCGATGGTGGCGATCGTGCCATCGTCCGAGCCGACGACCAGCACCGAGCGCCCGTCGTCGATGGTCAGGGCTCCCGCGTCGACCGCCGGGACGACGCTCACCAGCGCCCGCGTCCGCAGGTCGTACGAGCGGATCTCCTGCCCGGTCGCGACGTGGACCCGCTCCCCGGCGTCCTCGGCCAGGGCGAGATCCTCGCGGCGGGGCTCCAGGGCGGCGGCCCGGACCGGCACCCCGAGATCGCTCGTCGCGCTGACGTCGTCCTCGCCCCACAGGACGAGGCCGGCGGCCATCGCGTACTTGGCCAGGTGCGGATGGGTCCACTCGTAGATGTCGTGCGACTCGCCATAGCGCCAGGCCTGCAGGAACTCCGTGGCCGTCCGGGCGTGGTAGACCTCGTCGAAGTGCATCTGGTACGGCTCCTCGAGCCGGAAGGTGCGCATCCCAAGGCTCGTGATGAGCAGGATCGCCAGGATCCAGACGTCCAGGCGGTCCAGGCGGCCACCGCCCTCGCCGTGGAGCAGGCGACTGCGGTCCGCCCGAACGGGGGCGTCGGCCGTGCGGTCGCGCAGCCAGCCGAAGAAGCCGGCCTCGCTGAAGGAGCGGCGCGCGGACCAGGTCGGCAGGGTCGCGGCGGCCGGCGCCGATCCGGCGACGGCGCGGCTGAGGGCGGGTGCCACGGCGGGTGCCACGGCCCTCGCCGGCTCCGCCCACACCTCCGGCGCCATCCACCGCTCCGCCTCGTCGGCGACCGGAGGCGACGCGGCGACCCCGACGCGTCCGACCTCGTCCGCCAGGCGCTCGCGCGCGCCCGAGCGGAGCTGGGCGAGCGCCCACAGGAACGCGGCCGTATGCGCGACGGCCACGATCGCGACGCCCGGCGCCGAGCGCAGGAAACCACCGATCCCCAGCCAGTCCGCGATCGACGGGTTGTCCGGGTAGAGCGTGGTCAGGACCACGTACATGTTGGCCAGCGTCGCGGCCGACAGCGCCACGTAGGCCACCCGCCAGCGCAGCGACACGGCGAACAGGATCGCGCCCAGGGCGAAGAACGGGAAGCCGTAGCGCTCGTGGACCCGGGTCGGGACGGCGAAGAAGGCGAGTGCCAGCAGGGCCAGGCCGACCAGCAGGGTCAGCCGGTCCGGGTGCCGCGCGACCATCACCAGGATGAGGGCCATCGTGGCGAGCAGGAGGCCAGCGCCCACCACGACCGCCGGCACGGCCCCGAACACCGCGACACCCGCTCCGCACTGGCCAGCGGTCAGGGTCGGCGCATCGCAGACCCACAGGCCCGAACTCGCGAGGCTGTTGCCCAGGTCGCCTGGCACGAGGGCCCAGGCGTTGTAGGCGTTGACGCTCAGGTACGGGTAGCCGCCACCAGCGACGACGATCTGGTCGACCAGTCCGGAGGCCAGGTATGGAGCCTGGCTCGAGACCTCGATGACCGACAGACCGAACGGCAGGCACAACGCGACCGCGGTCAGGTACCCGGCGAGACCGGTCGTCAGGATCCGGAGCGGATGGCCGGTTCGGCGCTCGATCGCCCGAAGCCGAGCGAACACACCCGTCGTCCGGGGATCGGGCGCCCCGCTCGTCGCGGCCTCCCGGATCGGCCACAGCGCCCGGCGGATGGTCACGATCGCGACCAGGGGCACCAGGATGCCCAGCTGCGGCTTGATGATCGCGGCGATCACGGTGTAGATCGCGGCCCGCTCCGGCTGGTCACGCCACAGCGAGCGCAGGGCGAGGAGCAGGAAGACGACCCCGAAGGCATCGACCTGACCCCATACGACGCTGTCGAACCAGCTGACCGGATTGAGCACGGCCACGGCCCCCGCCAGCAGTGCCAGGCGGTCGCGGCCGCCCAGCTCGCGGACCATGGACCAGGTCAACCAGCCGATCGCCATGTCGGCGAGGACCGGCGGGATCTTGATCAGGTCGCCGATGCCACCGACCCACTGGCCCACGACACCGACAAGCCATAGGACATACAGGTAGCCGGGTGTGTAGTCGTGGAAGAAGTCGCGCTCGTAGAAGCCGGACATGCCGTTCTGGGCCAGGTCCGACGCCCAGAACCGGAAGGCGTTCAGGTCGGCATCGAACCCGGATCCGGGCAGGAGGTATGCGATGATGAGTCGGAGGGCGAGACCGAGCGCGAGGACGATCAGGATCGCGCTGACGGCTCCCTGCGTCCCGGTCGTCCGCGCTGGCGCTCCCGTGCCTCGCTCGAACCCACCGGAAGCGGGGCCAGTCACCGGGAACGGCTCCTGTACGAGCGGAGAAGGTGGATCGGAGCCTAGCACAGGGTCGCCCGACGGACGCCGTCGAACGCGGCTGGACGAACACCGCATCGGAACGCCGGCTGGCCGTCGCCACCGGCGTCGTGCTTGCGCTCGCCGCCCTGGCCATCTACCTCGCGACCCGGACTGATCGCTTCTACGACCATTTCGTGTGGCAGGCATCGGCGTTCCTGGATGGCCAGGCCGCCATCCGGTACCCCGTCCAGGGCACCGGTGGGGCCGTCGGCAACTGGTTCTTCCAGGACGTGCAGCCGGTCGCCTCCACGGACGGGATCGAGCGCGGCCTCCTCCCGTTCCCGCCGCTGCCGGCGCTGGTCCTCCTGCCGTTCGTGGCCCTGTGGGGGCTGGCCACGGATGACCAGACGATCTTCACGACCCTGGCCGCCCTGGATGTCGCGCTGTGTTGGTGGATGCTGGGTCGCCTGCGGGTCAGCGCCCCGGTGCGCCTGGGCACGACGATCTTCTTCGCCTTCGGGACGGTCTTCTGGTACACGGCCCAGCTGGCCACGACCTGGTACCAAGCGCACATCGTCGCCGTCGGCCTGGCGCTGCTGGCGGTGGGCCTGGCCATCGGCACCGACCCGGCGTCCGCCGACGACGAACCCGGGTTCGATGACCCCGATGCGGTGACGGAGCCTCTCGGCGCCATGCCGGGGACGTGGCGAGGTCGCCTCACCGTCGATCGACGGCAGTTCCTCATCGGGTTCCTGTTCGGGCTCGCGGCGACCGCCCGACTGACGGTCATCTTCGCCGCGCCGTTCTTCATGCTCGTCGGGGCCGGCGGGGCGTGGTGGCGGCGCAGCTGGTCAGCCGGGCTCGGCGCGGCCATCCCGGTCGGGCTGCTGCTGGCCTACAACGTCATCACGACCGGCCAGGTGCTCCACCCCGCGTACGACTACCTGTATCGCCTGGAAACCGCGTCCTATACGGCCCTGGGCTATCGGCCGGACTGGTCCGTGGAGGATCCGCGCTACCTGCCTCAGAATGCGGCGATCATGTTCCTGGCGACGCCGGACATCCTCCCGGCGCGCCTCCCCGACTCGCTCGGCGTCAACGACACCCCGGTGTGCGTGGCGCCGGGAGCGGAGCGCGGCCTGTTCGACATCGCGTGTCCCCTGGCCGTGCCGAGCGACGTCGGGATGAGCGTGCTGCTCACGTCACCCGCGTTCCTGTTGCTGATCCCGGTCCTGCGCGGCTACGGCCGGAGCCGGATGGTCAGTGGTGCCGTATTGGCCGTCGCGCTCATCGTCATCGTCAACCTCATGCACTTCAGCCAGGGGTGGGTCCAGTTCGGCTATCGATTCAGCAACGATGCGGTGCCGTTCGTCCTGCCGCTCGTGGCGCTCGGGTTCCAGCGTTTCACGGAGGCCGGCCGACGCTGGGCGATGCCGGTCGCGATGGCCCTGGTCGTCGGTTCGATCGCGGTCAACGCTTGGGGCGTGGCCTGGGGGAACCTGCTGGGATGGTGAGGCAGGCGAAGCGACTGGTCGACGGGCTGGCACCGTGGCTGGTCGGGCTGGTCGCGGTCGTCGCCGCCCGCCAGGCGATGCTGCCCGGACTCGGGTTCTGGGACACGGCCGAGCTCCAGGTCGTGGCGCCGGTCATGGGCACGGCGCACCCGACCGGCTTTCCGACGTACGTGCTGCTGGGCTGGCTCGCCAACCTGGTCCTCTCGCCGTTCGGAGAACCGGCGTTCCGGATGAACCTGTTCGCCGGGCTGTGCGTCGGCGTGGCCGCGGGCGTGACGGTCAGCCTGGTCCGGGCCCTGACCCGCTCGACGGTGTTGGGCGTGATGGCCGGCCTGGGCCTCGCGGTGACGCCCAGCGTGTGGGCGATCGGCACCCGGGCCGAGGCACACGCCCTGCACCTGGCCCTCGTCGCGATCCTGTTCCGGCTCTTGGTCGGGTGGGAGGAGGCACGGCGGGGAGGAGGCGGCGCGTCCGCGGACCGCTGGCTGGTCGCCGCGGCTGTCATGTTCGGCCTGTCGGTCGGCAACCACTCGCTGACCCTGCTCCTGGCGCTGCCGGTCGGCCTGTTCGTGCTGGCCGTGGATCCGGCCATCCTCCGCCAGCCGCGGCTGATCCTGACCTGCGTCGGCGTCCTGGCCGTGACGGTCTTAGCCGTCTTCCTGGAGCTGCCGCTGCGGGCCGGACCGTTCCGCGCGCCCCTGGTCTACGGCCATCCGGAGACCTGGGAGGGCTTCTGGTACGTGGTCCTCGCGCAGCAATTCCAGGGCAGCCTCATCGACCCGTTCGGCGACCTCGCGGGCAAGGCCGCGCTGCTTGCGAGCCGGACCGTCGCGCAGTTCGGCGTCCTGGCGGTCTTCGTCCCGGCCGGCTTCATCGTCGCGTGTGTCGTCCGGCCGCGGTACGCCCTGCTGTCCGGTCTGGCCGTGGCGGTCACGGTCTTCTTCGCGGCCTCATATGAGAACGCCGATATCGGGCGCTACTACCTGGGGCCGATCCTCATCGCCTGGACGTGGCTGGCGATCGGGGCCTCGGCGATCGTGTCGGGCACGGTCGGGGCGCCCGGCAGGCTGGCCGACGAACGATGGACCGCGCCGACAGTCCGGACAGCCGTCGCTGCGCTGCTCGCGGTCCTGCTGCTCGTACCGAGTGCCCTCGCCGCCCCCGGCCGCTTCGACGCCCTCGATGCCAGCCGCGAGACCGATGCGCCCCGCTGGGTAGACCTCGCGCTCCTCGCCATGGAGCCTGACGCCGTGGTCGTCAGCTGGTGGAGTTACTCGACCCCGCTATGGTACGCACAGCACATACAGGGTCGCCGGACCGACATCACCATCGTCGACGACCGGACCCGGCTCGACGAAGCGCTTGGAGAATTCACCGACGTGATCGACGCGAACCTCGGGGTCCGGCCCGTCTATGTCATCCGCGACGACCCACGGGAGGTCGCGTTGCTGGCCGAGCGCTATGTCCTGGAGCCGATCGGCGGACCGGACGCGCGCTTCCTGACCCGGGTCGTCGCTCGACGCGAGCCCGCCTCGTGACCGTTCCGGTCCGCGTCGAGCGCCTGTCGTACTTCTTCCCGGCCCACAACGAGGAAGCCAACCTGGAGGGTCTCGTCGAGGAGGCCCTGGTTGTCCTGCCGACCCTCGCCGAGACGTTCGAGATCATCGCCGTCAACGACGGGTCGCGCGACCGGACGCGCGAGATCGCCGACGACCTCACCGCCCGCCACCCGGGCATCGTGCGGGCCGTCCACCACCCCACGAACCTGGGCTATGGCGCCGCGCTCCTGTCCGGTTTCCGGGCCGCCCGCTACGATCTCGTCGCGTTCACCGATGGCGATCGCCAGTTCCGCGTGGAGGACCTCGCCCGACTGACCACCCGGCTCGCTCATGCCGACCAGCCCGACGTGGTCGCCGGCTTCCGGATCAAGCGCGCCGACCCGCTCATCCGGACGATCTACGCCAGGGCCTATCGACTCGCCAATCGCCTCTTGTTCCGCCTGCGGGTCACCGACGTCGACTGCGCCTGCAAGCTCTTCCGCCGCGAGGTGCTCGAGGGCGTCCGCGTCGAGTCGGGCGGGGCGTTCTTCTCGGCCGAGCTGCTCATCAAGTTGCGTGCCGCCGGCGCGACCGTCGTCGAGGTCGGCGTCCCCCACTACGCCCGGACCGCCGGATCACCGACCGGCGCGAAGCCCCAGGTCATCCTCCGCGCGGTCCGCGACTTCTGGCGGCTGCGCCTGTCGATGTGGGTCGACCGGGGACGCGCCCTGGGCCGCGGCGAGACGATCCTGACCCAGCCCGGCGAGTAGCCCGCGCGCCTACGCTCAGCCTGAGCCAAGGCCGAAGAACCGCTCGAAGTAGGCGCCGAGCTTGGCAAGGACTCGTTGCTTTTGCTCGCCGTGCTCACCCTCGGCCGAGAAGCGCGAGACCGGCGACAGGACTCGGGTGATGGCGGTGCCGGTGCTGCGGACGGCGCCGTCGCGGAACGCCGTATCGATGAAGGCGCGGGTCTCGTCAGGCTTGAGCCCCTCCTCGACGATGATCCGATCGAGTTCCTCCGTGCGCTTCGCGTCGATGAAGACCCGCCACTGTTCGTCGACCTCACCGCTGACAGAGAGGGAATCGACGAACGCCTCGATCAGATCCTTCTTGTTGCGAAGGGAGGGTGACGCGTCGATCGCCCGCGTGATCGCCGCGCGCACCTCGATATCGTCGCCGTCGCCACGTTCCGCGCGGTACGTCGCGACGAGCATCAGGATGAAGTCGACGTTGATCTCGACCTGCTTGATGAGTTCGATCTCGAAGACGACGTCGTCATTGATGGACTCGCGCTCGCCGTCGCGATCCCGTCGGAAGTCGGCGTAGAGGTCCAGGTACACGCTCTGGTAGTCCTGCAGGTCGCGCGGCGCGAGGAGCTCGCTCCCCGCGAAGTCGTCGAACGACGTCAGGATGTTCCGGAGCCGCAGGATCGATCCGAACAGGGCGATGAACGCCTTCTGCGCAGCCTCCCCGACGATCGGCACGCCGAGCGGATATATGGCGACCAGTTCTTGGACCTTCTCCTGGTACTCGTTGAAATACTCCGCGTAGGGCTTGAGCAATACGACGCCGCGCGCGTCCCTGTTCCCGAACAGCGCGAGAGCGTCGTTCGTCTCCTGCTCCAGATCCCGGAAGGACACGATGTTCCCGTACGTCTTCACCGAGTTGAGGATGCGGTTCGTCCGCGAGAACGCCTGGATGAGCCCGTGGGCGTGCAGGTTCTTGTCGACGAACAAAGTGTTCAGGGTCGTCGCGTCAAAGCCCGTCAAGAACATGTTCACGACGATGACGAGGTCGATGCCGCGGTCCTTCAGCCGCAGTGACAGGTCCTTGTAGTAGTTCTGGAACCGGTCCGACGAGGTATCGAACGACGTGCCGAACATACCGTTGTAGTCGCCGATCGCATCCTCGAGGAACGACCGTGCGTCGGCCGGCAGCGCCTCGGGATCGCCGCCCTCCTCAGGCAGCGGGCCGTCATCGACTGGGTCGTTCGCGCCGTATGAGTAGATCAACCCGATCTTCAGCCGGCGATCCGGCGGCAGATGCGCTTGCTGCGCCGCGAACTGACCGTAAAAGGCCCGCGCTGCGTCGATAGACGCCGTCGCGAACAGCGCGTTGAAGCCATGGACCCGCTTGCCGGCATGCCGGTAGTGCTGACCACGCTTGGTCTTCTGGTCGAAGTGCTCCAGCGCGTAGGCCACGATCTGCCGGATGCGCTCCGGGGCGAGCAGCGCCCGCTCCGTGTCGATGGCCGAGACCTGCTTGTCCGCGACATCGCCGACCTTCACGGTGTTGACGTAGTCGATGCGGAACGGTAGGACATTCTTGTCGTTGATCGCGTCCACGATCGTGTAGGTGTGCAGCTTCTCGCCGAACGCCTGCTCCGTCGTGCGCAACTGCGGGTTGCCGCCGCTCGATGCGTTGACGGCGAAGATCGGCGTGCCGGTGAATCCGATCAGGTTGTACCGCTTGAACGCTTTCGTGATCGCGCGGTGCATGTCGCCGAACTGCGAGCGGTGGCACTCGTCGAAGATGATCACGATGTGCCGCCCGAAGATCGCGTGGTCCTTGTTGGCCGGAGACTCGATGAAGGTCGACAGCTTCTGGATCGTCGTGATGATGATCCGCGCGTTCGGATCTTCCAGCTGCCGCTTGAGCACCGCCGTGGACGTGTTCGAGTTCGCCGCACCCTTCTGGAAGCGGTCGTACTCGCGCATCGTCTGGTAGTCGAGGTCCTTGCGGTCCACGACGAACAGGACCTTCTCGACGCTGGGCAGTCGTGAGGCCAGCTGCGCCGCCTTGAACGACGTGAGCGTCTTTCCGGACCCGGTCGTGTGCCACACGTACCCGCCCGCCTGGAGCTTTCCGAGCTGCCGATAGTTCGTGGAGCGCTCGACCGTCTGGAGGATCCGCTCGGTCGCCACGATCTGGTACGGCCGCATCACCAGCAGCATCCGGTCGGCGGTGAGCACGCAATACCGGGTGAGGATCGCCAGAAGCGCGTGTTTCGCGAAGAACGTTCGGGTGAAGCCGACGAGGTCCTGGATGGGCCGGTTGGTCGCGTCTGCCCACCACGACGTGAACTCGAAGGAGTGCGACGTCTTGCGTGCCCGCTTTGATCCGGCGGCCTCCTGGAGATGCTGGCGGCGGGTCGTGTTCGAGTAGTACTTCGTCAGCGTGCCGTTCGAGATCACGAACAGCTGCACGTACTCGAACAGGCCGGAGCCAGACCAGAACGAATCGCGCTGGTAGCGGTCGATCTGGTTGAACGCCTCCCGGATGTCGACCCCTCGTCGCTTCAGCTCCACGTGCACCAGCGGCAAGCCGTTGACGAGGACCGTCACGTCGTAGCGATTCGCGTAGGGCGCCCCACCCTCGACCTGGCCGACCTCGTACTGGTTGACGACCTGGAGTCGGTTGCGGTGGATGTGCAGCTTGTCGATGAGGGTCACGTTCTTCGACGATCCGTCGTCCCGCTTGAGCAGCTGGACGTGATCCTCCTGGATCCGGACCGTCTTCTCGGCGATGCCGTCGTTGGCGCCGGCGATCCGCTCCGTGAAGAACCGATCCCATTCGGCATCCGAGAACTTGACGTCGTTGAGCACCTCGAGCTGATGCCGCAGATTCGCGACCAGATCCGACTCAGCCGTGATCGGCAGGTACTCATAGGCCTGGCCCTTGAGCAGCCGGATGAACTCCGCTTCGAGGGCGGCCTCCGACTGGTACGCGTCGACGCCGGAGGGGTCCGGCACGAACTCCGCGACGACCGTCGACTCCGCGGAGATCGCGATCGGCTCGTATCGGATCGGCGTCGCCTCGCTCATGCGCCCCAGATCCGCAGCGGGATGTGGCGGGACGCGTGGACGAAATCCTGATCGGTCGTGAGCAGCGCAAGGTCGTGGGCGATGGCGAGCTGCGCGATGAGCGCGTCGATCGAGCCCAGCTGGACACCGCCGCGCCGGCACGTGTTGCTGAGCTCGGCAGCGGCCTCGTAGTCGCTCCAGCGCGGCTCGACGATATCGAGCGAACCGAAGTCCTCGCGGATCGTCTGCTGCGCGCGCTCGGGAACGAAGCCGCGCAGGAGTTCAAGCAGGATCACGCCCGTCGCGACGACCCGATCGCCGCCGGCCAGGGCGTCGCGCAGCGCGTCCACCTCCGGTGCTCCGGGCGGGTTGTCACGACGATACGCAAGCGACCAGACACTCGTATCGACGAGCAGTGCCATCAGCGGGAGGCGTCAAGCTTCCGGTCGCGCGACAGCCGATCCGCCTTGTGGTCATAGCCGGGATCCCAGTCCAACGTGCCGAAGTGCCCGATGATTTTCGCCTGCTCACGGCGGGCGATGTACTCCTCGAGCGCCGTCGTCACGGTCGCTTTCTTGGTTCGTTCTCCACCGACCTTCAGGGCCTTGTCGAGTAGCTCGGGGTCGATCGCCAGGTTCGTCGCCATGTGTACCTCCCTACACACGATACTACACAAGCGCTGGTGCTAGGCGCTAGGTCGGCCCGCGCGACCTTCCGGTTCGTGTTGGGCGAACCGGCCTTCGGGAACTCAGAGCGTCAATCGGAGCTGCTCCGGGTCGTCGACCCTGGGCGACTTCGGCTTGTCCGAGCCCGCCGACAACGTGCGAGGCCGGAGTTTGATCTCGCGGATGCTGTCCTGGGTAATCGAATGGAACCAGGGTCCTGGGCCACGTAACTCGATGATGCTCTCGATCTTGTCCCATGCCCGAACCAGCCTGACCAAGTTCTCCCAGTTGCCAAGGTCCTTCTTGCCGCCCACCCAGAACGCCCTCAGCCCGTGGTCCCGGAAAGCGGCCAACTCCGCTGGCTTGGTGGCAATGTGGCGGTCCCGGCTGATGACGACGAGGCCGAGCGAAGCAACGACCGGCATCCACACGTGATCGAGGGTGTCCTCGGGCACCTCAGGAATCCTGGGGTGCCCTGGGTAGACGACATCTCCCCGAACCAGGGCTAGAGCGCGCCCGACGCCAAGCGACGTCTGGTCGACGAAGTAGCGCGGAGTCTCCCGGCGCGGCACGGTTCAGGCCGCCCGTGACGGTCGCCCACCTCCAAGCTCGTAACGTAACGCTTGTTCCACCTGGTCGGCGGTCAGGTTGTAGAGGCTCGCGATGAGGTCGATCCCGTCCCCGGCCCGGTACATCTCGGCTATTACGGCCGTAGGGACACTCCGGACAGCGGGCACGCCGAACTGCCGCTGTGGATGCATCCGAACCTGATCGAGCTCCTTCTCTGGCTGAATCCACTCGACGACTCCAGCGTCATTGAAGTGCACGGCCTCCACGTAGTCCGCGGCGGGCAGCGAGAGGACGAGTTGGTTGTCACGCACGACGACCAACTGAAGCTGTCGCTCGAGGCCAACCTCGACCTGGACTCGCTGTACGACTTCGCGTCCAAGCGGATCGATGAACGGCCTCGCGTACGCCAACGGATACAAGACGTTGAACCGCTCGCGAAGGCGATCGACGGCTGGGCGCAGGCGAATGATCGGGACGCCGGCGTTGCGGAACTCGGCTAGGAAGCGCGCTTCGCTGAGTTCGCCCCATGTAACGATGTCATCGCCTGTAGGAGCGAGCCGAACGATCGGGTCGTACCTTCGGCCGCCCCGCGAGTAGCCGTCGATCCACCTCATCGCTGTGCCACCAGGCAATCCCAGGAGGCGATCAACCTGGGACATCCCGTAGACAGGGGTCGCGAGCAGCTTGATGACGTCTTCCACGGTGGCTCCTCCCCGGACATTAGCACTCGGCGAGACGTTCGATACCGCCCGCGACCTAGGCGTTCCACGCAGACGTACTAGACCCGGCGATCAGGTCAAGCTAGGAACCTCGACGACTTCAAGGGCCTTACGAGAACGTTAGCAGGCGGTCACGGTAGTACTCGTACTGTTGTCGACGGGCGGCCAGCTCAGCTGGCAGACCTACGCTGAGGTCGTTTACAAGCACGTCGAACTTCTCGAGGATGGCGACGATCCGGTCCTGCTCTGCGGTGGGCACGACTGGCAAGGAGATCTTGCCTAACCCGTCCGGGAGTAGTGTCTTCACCTTTGTGCGGGCAATGTGCTTGTTCTTGTCGCTCAGGAATCTCGCCGTCTGCATGTAATGCGAGACGAAAACAGGGTTGATGTCGGAGCGGAACACGTAGCAGTGGTCATGTACGGCGACGTCCTCGGAGCCCAGCCAGGCCACAGCCTTGCCAACGTCATCGACGGTCTCCCCGACGTCCGTTAGCACCACGTCGCCGTTTGTCGCAAAGCGCAAGGTCGGCGCCAGTTCGGCCCGTAGCCGCGAGACCGTTGTGGTCGCGCTCGTCCCGTAATCGGTGTAGATCTCCCCGTAGTGGATGCAGCCGACACCACCCTCATTGACGTAGTCGGCCTTCGTGAACCGCTTCCCGCGGAAGATCTGGCCGACTTCGCCCATCGGGATCCAGCGGGCCACCCCAGCGTCGCGGAATGCCAGGAGGGAATCTTGGTAGTGGGCGTACTGGCGCCGCCGCGCTTCCAGCTCGGCTTCCAGCTCGGCTTCCAGCTCGGCTTCCAGCTCCTGGAAAGCGTCGAGGACCCGCACGACCTCTTCCTGGACCTCGACAGGAGGGGCCGGGATCCGGATTTTCGCGAGGCTCTCGCCCGAGATGCGTCGCACCTTCGTGCCGGTGATGCTTCGCTTCTTCTGATTCTGGAAGTCGTCGGTCTGAAAGAAGTACGCGACGTACTTCGGAACGAGCGAGTGCCGGTAGATGTATGCGTCGCTGCTGACGGCCGCGTCGACCTCGCCGACCCAGGCCGTTGCCTTGCCGACCGCCTGGTCATCCTCACTGGTCGTCGCGATGACAAGGTCTCCGGGCTTCGCCTTTCGGAGCCTCGCGGCAAACGCGGCCGTAACGAATGAAACGGTCTCGGCAGCCCAGGTTCCGTACGTGGTGTGGACCTGTCCGTAGTGAATCGCGGGCACGCCCTCGTCGGTGAGGTCCTTCTTCTGAAGGCCACTGCCCCGGATGAACTCGCCTACCTCACCGAGCGGCCTGAACTCCACCCCCGCCGGGCAATGCTCGCGTATGAGCTCGTCGATCCGGCTCACGACGCTCCCTCCAGGTCGGCGACGATCGCGTCGATCTGCGTGCGAAGCTCGGCCTGGCGGGCGACGATCTCGGCGATCTTGGCGTTCAGCGCTGTGATGTCGACGGCGACGCTCGTGTCCTCCTGCTCAACGTAGGACGACACGGACAGGTTGTAGCCGTTCTCGGCGAGCTCCGCGGCCGGCACGAGGTGGGCGAAGTGTGCCTCGTCCACCCGGGCGGTGAAGGCCCCCAGGATCCGGCCTCGGTTCGCGTCCGTCAGTTTGTTCTTGTTGCCGACGCGCACGAACTCGGCCGACGCGTCGACGAACAGCACGGCGTCATCGCCCTTGGACTTCTTCAGGACGACCACACAGGTCGCGATGGTGGTGCCGAAGAACAGGTCCGCCGGCAGCTGGATGACGGCGTCGACGTAGTTGTTGTCGATGAGGTAGGCGCGGATCTTCCGCTCCGCGCCACCCCGGTACAGCACACCAGGGAACTGGACGATGGCGGCCGTGCCGTTGACTGCAAGCCAGCTGAGCATATGCATCGTGAACGCCAGGTCCGCCCTCGACTTCGGGGCGAGCACGCCAGCCGGGGCGAAGCGAGGGTCGTTGATCAGCAACGGGTTGTCGTCGCCATCCCACCGGATCGAGTACGGCGGATTGGAGACGATCGCCTCGAACGGCTCATCGTCCCAGTGCTCGGGGTCAGTCAGCGTGTCGCCGTGAGCGAGGTCGAACTGCTCGTAGTTGATGTCGTGCAAGAACATGTTGATGCGCGCGAGGTTGTACGTGGTCAGGTTGATCTCCTGGCCGAAGAACCCCTGCCGGACGTGCTCCTTGCCGAGCACCTTTGCGAACCTCAGGAGCAGAGACCCCGATCCGCACGCCGGGTCATAGACCTTGTTCACGTCCGTCTTCCCGACCACGGTGATGCGCGCGAGCAGCTCGGACACTTCCTGTGGGGTGAAGAACTCGCCGCCGGACTTGCCGGCCGTTGACGCGTACATCGTCATCAGATACTCGTACGCGTCGCCGAACGCGTCGATGGTGTTGTCGGCGAAGTCGCCGAGTTTGAGGTCGCCGACCGCGTCCAGCAGCTTGACGAGCTTCTCGTTCCGCTTGGCGACCGTCGGACCAAGCCGGCCGCTGTTCACGTCCATGTCGTCGAAGAGGCCCTTGAGCGAGTCCTCCGACTCGGTGCCGACCGCCGATCCCTCGATGTGCTTGAAGACGCGCTCCAGGGTCTCATTGAGGTTCTCGTCCGTCGCCGCGCGCCGGCGGACGTTCGCGAACAGCTCGGAGGGAAGGATGTAGAAGCCCTTCTCCTTGACCGTCTCGGCGCGACCGAACTCGGCCTTGGCGTCATCGAGCGTGGCGTACTCGAACCCGAGCGCGCCGGCAGCCTGTTCGAACGTCCGGATGTACGCGGTCAGGTTCTCGCTGATGAAGCGGTAGAAGAGCATGCCGAGCACGTAGCTCTTGAAGTCCCAGCCATCGACCGAACCGCGGAGGTCGTTGGCGATCCGCCAGATCGTCTTGTGCAGCTCGGCGCGCTGGGTCTCCTTGGTGACCGGCGGCATCAGGTGGGCATCAGCTGTTGCGGCTCTCCGCGTCAGGGTCGGCGTCAAGCGAGTTCACGAATTCGCGGAAGACGTCAAGACGCGGGTCCACCGGCCCGCCGCCGGGGCCTTCGAGGAGTCCGGGCTCGACATCCTCGTCGGCCATCGAGCTGTCCGCGCCCAGGGCGGCCTGGTCCAGGACCGATGGCATCGCGAAGATCGGCGCCCCGACCCGCACGGCCAGGGCCAGCGCATCGGACGGCCTCGCGTCGACCTCGCCCTCGTGCCCGTCGCGCACGACATACAGTCGAGCGTGGAACGTCTCGTCGGCGAGGTCCGAGATGACGACCCGGGCGACGGTCGCATCCAGGGCTTCGAGCGCGCTCGCGAACAGGTCGTGGGTGAGGGGCCGTTCCGGCGTCAGGCCCTGGAGACGCATGGCGATCGCGCTGGCCTCCCAGGGCCCGATCCAGATGGGCAGGTAGCGCTCGCGACCGGTCTCCTTGAGGATCACGACGTGGCGGCTGGAGAGCATGTGGACCCGTACGCTCTCGACGACCATCTCGATCAGCCCGTCGTCCATCGCCGGATTATCCCACGCCCGAACGGCGGAGCATCCGCATCGCGAGCGCGACCGCGACGCCGAACAGGAAGCCGCCGATATGCGCGAAGAACGCCACGCCGCCGCCGGCCTCACTGACCCCGAGTGACGCCAGCCCGTCGATGAGCTGGAGGACGAACCAGAAGGCCAGGACGATCACGGCTGGCACGTCGATGAGCTGGTAGAAGAAGCCCAGGAACACGAGTGAGGTGATGCGCGCCCGGGGGTAGAGCACGAGATAGGCACCCAGGATCGCCGCGATGGCCCCGGACGCTCCGATCATCGGCACGTCCGATGCGGGATCGATCACCACCTGGGCCAGGGCGGCGGCGATACCCCCGGCCAGGTAGAAGAGGAGGAACGCCAGCCGGCCGAACCGATCCTCGATGTTGTTGCCGAAGATCCACAGGTAGAGCAGGTTCCCCAGGACGTGCAGCCAGCCGCCGTGCAGGAACTGGCTGCTGATCAGGGTGAACGACTCCTCGGAGACGAACAGGCCGCTACCCCACGCCGCGGTCAGGTCCACCGGGACGACGCCCCACGCCCGAACGAAGGTATCCAGCGCCGCCTCGCCGGTCGCGAGCAGGCCGAGCTCGTAGGCGAAGATGGCCAGGCAGGCCACCACCAGGGCGATGGTCACGACCGGCGTTCGGCGGGTCGGGTTGGCGTCGCGGAGCGGGATCACCGGGCGGGTGGACCGGGCCTATGGAGCGGGACTGGCGTCGACGCTGGGCTCGGCGGACGCGCCGGTGCTCGCCGACGGCTCGACCGAGGGCGCCGCGGATGGAGCGCTGCCGTCGTCCGGGACGGCCAGCAGGGAGGCCTGGTGGATGGCTCCTTCTGCGAGCCACACGAGGGTCGCCGGGACGTCCTCGATCCCCGGGATCACATACAGACCGCGCAGGTCTTCCCAGCCCGGCGCCCCGTTCGCCAGCCGGTACTGGGCCACGTACTCACCGCCGTCCTTGTCGAACGCCAGGACACGGGCATTGCGTCGGTCGAAGGCGTAGACCGTGCCGGTCCGCCGCTCGCCGGACCCCGTGACCAGATCCACGGTCGTGGTCGGGCGCAGGAGCTGGTCCTTCGGGTCGCCGACGACCCAGCCATCGGCCTTGCCGGAGGTGAACCGCTCCAGCAGCCCGCCCTCCACGATGAAGATGTCGCCATCGATGTACATCGAGCGCATCTGGTCGACCGCGCGGGCCGTCGCCAACCAGTCACTGTCGCGCGGAAAGCCGCTGCCGTCGCTCGACGGCGGATATGCGCGGATCTGCTGCTCGGACGGATCGATGACGTAGAGGTTATACAGGCCACGGTCCACATTGCGCAGGTACGTGCCGATGGCCGTGATGTCGTCGCCCCACTTGGACGAGCCGTCGACGTCGACCTTGGTGAGGGTGCCCTTGCCCGCATCGTTGGAGGCACGCCAGCGCCATAGGACGTTCTTGGCGTCCAGGATCAGCAGGTCCCGCCCACCGACGGCCAGGAAGCGCGGTTCCGCGACGGTCGTGCCGGCCGCCTTCTTGCCCTCGCGCACGACGACCGTGGCCTTCATCCGCTTGAGATCCACCCGGAACACGGCCTTGGTCGCCGCATCGATGACGTACGGCGCGTCGTCAGGACCGCGCACGATGGTGGTCAGGTCGAACGGCGGCGCCCCCTCCTCCGGGGTGAACGCGAAGAGTTCCGAGCTCGCGACGGGCACGACCCCGTACAGCCGATCAAGGAGCGCGACGACATCCGCGCGGAGCGGGTCGACGACCCGGGCGCTCACCCGGGCCGCCTCGGCCTTGTCGAGCTCCTCGTAGGCCTCGGTGAGCAGCTCCAGGGCCTGGTCGGGCTCGGCCTCCACGAGATCGATGCCCGGCCCGGCCACCTGGGCGAGGTTGGCGGTCGCCTTGTCGAGCGCCGCCTGACCGGCATTGACCGAGCTGATGGCCTGCTGTTGGCCCGTCCCCCCGAAGGTGTACACGGCCAGGCCGAGCCCACCGACGACCGTGATCAGGGCCAACGCCGCGACCGCGGCACGGCGCTGGGTCTCGCGCCGGGACGCGAGGGGCGTGACGCGGCGATAGGCGGGCTTGCGCCGGGGCATGAG
Organism: Candidatus Limnocylindrales bacterium; assembly: GCA_051306295.1. Classification (GTDB taxonomy): domain Bacteria; phylum Chloroflexota; class Limnocylindria; order Limnocylindrales; family CSP1-4; genus SPCO01. The sequence continues at coordinate 6,669 of JBPPMZ010000100.1, read as the reverse complement.
TTCCTGCACCCGCCTGACGACCCGCTCCAGGGCGCCCCCGGCGGCGGTCCGGGCGTTCCCGGCCGCGGCCGTCACCGCCGCCCCGGCGGCCTGGACGTTGTCGGCGAGCGGGATCGGCGAGCGATCCGGAGCCCCGGCCAGCGGTTCCGCCGGACGGACCGGGACCAGCGTGCGGGCCCGGGACGTGGTCGCCACTTCGGTCGCCTCGAAGGCGATCGCGCCATCGGACCCGCCGCCGCCGGCCGCCACGAAGCGCGCGTGGAGGTGCTCCATCGCCGACTGCGGGTGGAGGGTCAGCATCGCGTCCTTGAGCTCATCCGGGCCCAGGCGACCGACCATGTTCGGGGAGATGAGGACCAGCGAATCGCCGACCGAGATCTCGCCGCGCCAGACATCCGGCTCCAGGCCGCCCGATGGCAGGCCGCGTTCGCGGTGCGGGTCGGGCAGGGTCGACAAACGGGCCTGGCGAATGAGGTACGCCTCCGCGGGCCCGACCGTCGCTACGTACATCTCGTTGCCGCGGACGACCGCGACGCCGACACCGATCGGGCCGTTGCCGTCGGGCGACTTGAGGCCCAGCCGGTCAGCCTGGTGGACGAGCCGCTTGTTGGCCGTGGCGATCGCCTTCTGGAGGCACACCCGGATCCCGGCTGACTCGTCGTAGTAGTACTCGTTGCGGATCGTCTCCGCGGCGAGGCGCGTCGCCTCCAGGGCGTGGCGCGAACTGTGGCGCGACGTCACCAGGAGGTAGAGGTGCCCCTTCGAGCGGGCGACCGCCCCGACGCTCGGTTCGACCACCACGAGCGTATCCGGAGAGTCCTCGAGGCGGTCGTGCTCGGCGACGAGACCGAGCTTCAGTTGCAATCGGACGGCCATGCGGGCCTCTCGATGAGGGTGGACGGCGGGACGCTCCGAAGCCGGATCGGCTGACGCTCGCCCCGAGATGGCTGGCAGGTCCGGGGATTATACGCGTGGCCCCGTGCGGCGGACTCGGACCCGGAGTTCGGTCGTGCCCAGGCCGCCGGGTGTGGCCGCGAAGGCGGCCATCAGCTCGCGTGATCGGAGGCGCAGCTCCTGCGCGACGATCGGGACATCGGCCTCGACATCGATGGCGAAGCCCTGGACACCGATGACTCGACATGCCCCGGCCGCGGCCGGGACCCGTTCGGCCACGAGCGCCTCGAAGGTCGCGATCGCACGGGCCAGGCGCAGCTCGTCCTCGAGGCCCAGGGCGCGGGCCGCGTCCGGGATCAGGTCGCCCAGGCGAGACATCGGTCGGCGACGCGGCGCGGTCATCCGACGCCCGTGACCGCCGACGCGGCCGACGGGATGAGGTGTGCGCCATCCGTCTCCGCCCGAACCTCCCACGGCTGCGCGATCGCGCGCAACCCTGCGTCCAAATCGTCGAGGGTCGTCGTGGTCACGAACGCCTGCGGCAGGTCGGCGATGCGCCGGACCAGGTGCGAGCGCCGCTCCGGGTCGAGCTCGCTGAAGACGTCGTCCAGGAGCAGGAGTGGCGGCCGGCCGTCCAACTCGGTGAGCAGGTCCATCTCGGCGAGCTTGAAGGCAAGGATGGCCGTCCGCTGCTGGCCGCGCGAGGCGAACCCGGTCAGGTCCCGCCCGCCCAGGTCGAACGCGACGTCGTCACGATGCGGACCGATGACCGTCGACCCGTTCCAGATCTCCTTGTCGGCCGTCTCGGCCAGTCGTCGGGCCAGGGCGTCGCGCGGTGTCTCACCCTCGAACGCCGGTGCGTTGGTGACGTAGCGCACGGTCAGGCGGCCCGCCGCGGCCTCGTCGGGCGCGATCTCGGCATGGGCGGCGGCGAGCGGATCAGCGACGGCCGCCAGCAGGTTCAGTCGCGCCGCCACGACCCGGCCGCCGGCCTCCAGGAATGCGCCGTCCCAGAAACGCAGCTGGTCCCGCGTCGCGGTGTCCTCGCGGATCGCCCGCAACAGACTGTTGCGCTGCTGGAGCGTGCGGCCATAGGTGGCCAGGTCGTCGGCATAGGCCGGGAAGCGCGCGGCCGCCAGCGCATCGATCGCCGAACGACGGAGCGACGGGGCGCCGATGACGAGCAGCATGTCCTCGGGCGCGAACAGGACCACCCGCAGCACGCGCCCCAGTCCAGCCGCGCGCCTCCCCACCCCGTTGACCCGGATCCGCTTCCGACCACCCCGACCATCCGCGCCGGAGCGCGTGACTGCGACCTCCAGCACGTCGCCACCGACATGGCCCTCCACGCGGGCCAGGTCCGCGCCCCAGCGAATCAGCTCACCGTCCGCGGTGGTGCGATGCGAGCGCCCCCAGCCCAGCAGCGCGATCGCCTCCAGGAGGCTCGTCTTGCCGGCGGCGTTGGGGCCCCAGACCAGGTGCGCCCCAGGCCCGAACCGCGCGTCGAGCGCGACGTACCCGCGCAGGTCCTGCGCCGAGATCGCTTCCAGCAGGGGTCGGCGCTCCGCGACCGCTACGAGGTCGTCCGGACGGGCATCACCACGTGGACGTAGCGGTCGTCGCCGATGGGTTTGAACACGCCGGGTGACAGCGGGCCGTTGAGCTCCAGGGCGAACTGCTCGGCCGACACGTTGGTCAGGACGTCCGCCAGGTAGCGGGCGTTGAATGCGATCGTCGTGGCGTCGCCCTCGACCTCGGCTTCGACCTGGCCGACATGATCGCCGACTTCCGCGTTGGCGCTGACCGTGATGCCACTCTCGCCGTCGCCGCCGATCTGGAGCTTCACGATGTTGGCCGACTCGTGGGCGATCAGCGCCGCCGGCCGGACGGCCCGGAGGAGCTCCTCGCGATCCAGCACCGCCCGCGTGGCATGACTCTGGGGCATGACCTGCTGGTAGTTCGGGAACTGGCCGTCGATGAGCCGACTGACGAGATCGATCCCGTCGAGGTGGAACAAGACCTGGTTGCGCGCGCCGGCCAGGACCACATCCACCGGGTCGTCGACATCGGCGAGCACCCGGGCGAGCTCGCTGAGTGCCCGTGCGGGGATGACCACGCTCGTCTCCGGCACGGCATCCAGGATAGGCACGGTCTTGACCGCGATCCGGTAGTTGTCGGCGGCGGCCAGGGTCAGCTGGTCGCCCTCGAACTTGGCCAGGACGCCGGTCAGGATCGGCCGGGCTTCGTCGCTGGCAGCCGCGAACGCCACCTCGGACAGGGCGCGCCGGAGGACGTTCTGGGCGATCCGCGTGGTCGGTCGGTCGCCGGCGGTCTGGATGGCCGGGAACTCGTCGGCATCGATGCCCTTGATGTGGGTCTGGAATCGACCTGACTTCACGTGCAGGGTGTCGCCGGCGGTCACCTCGAGCTCGACCTTGTCGCCCGAGGGCAGCGAGTTGACGAGATCGGTCAGGAGCTTCGCCGGGACGGTCGTCGCGCCGTCCTCGTCGATCTTGCCGGGGACCCAGTAGGTGATCCCGATCTCGAGGTTGGTGGCCGTCAACTTGAGGCCGGCGTCCTCGGTCTTGAGCAGGACGTTGGCCAGGACGGGCAGGGAACTCCGACTGGACACGGCGCGACTGACGACGGACAGGCCGCGCGCCAGGTTCTCCTGCATCACCGAGAGTCTCACGTCGGGTTCACTCCATCTGCTGTGGGGCCGTGTCGCTCGTCACGGAAGGGGCGCCAGGCGGGATCGGATGTCGCTGGATCCGCGGCGGGCCGCCCGGGTCGCGTGGGGTAGGTGGGTATCTTCTCTCTATCTTCTCACTCCGTCATCACCATCATCATGGTGTGGACGGTGGGGATAGTCCCTCGTGGTCGTGTGGGCCGGCGATGTGGACGGGTCGTTGGTCGCGTGGGAGACGGACCGGAGATCCGGGGACGGGACGGTCGATGGGCGGTGGATGGATCGAGGGCTCGTGGCCGCGGTGGCCGCGGACCCTGCCCGATACCCACAGTCGGCCGTCCGGTCATCCACCGTGGGTGGCGACCTGGTCAGTCGGCGTAGATCAGCTCGCGGACGGCGGCGATCTCCCGGCGCAGCTCGTCGTTGACGGCCACCTCGCGGTTGATCTTGTCGCAGGCGTGGAGGACCGTCGAGTGGTCCCGATTGCCGAGCTCCGCGCCGATGCGCAGCAGGGAGACGTCGGTCTCCTCGCGCATCAGGAACATCGCGATCTGGCGGGGCATCACGATGGCCTTGTCGCGCTTCTTGCCCTGCAGGACGTCCATCGGGACGCTGTAGTAGTCCGAGACGGCGCGGGCGATGCGTTCCGGCGTGACCTGACGCTTCTTGGGGTTGTACAGGACGTTCGAGAGGACCGCCTGGGCGAGGTCGATGGAGATCGTGGTGGCGCCCATGTTGGCGAAGGCGACGATCCGGTTGAGCGCCCCTTCCAGCTCGCGGATGTTGCTGACGACCTTGCGGGCGATGAACTCGATGACGTCTGAGCCGATCGGTACGCCGCCCTCTTCCGCCTTGGCCCGCAGGATGGCGATGCGCGTCTCCAGGTCCGGCGCGGTGAGGTCGGCGATGAGGCCCCACTCGAACCGGCTGCGCAGGCGCTCCTCCAGGGTGAGGATGGCCTTGGGCGGCCGGTCGCTGGAGAGCACGATCTGCTTGCCGTCCTCGTGGATGGTGTTGAACGTATGGAAGAACTCTTCCTGCGTCCGCTCCTTGTCCGCGATGAACTGGATGTCGTCGATGAGCAGCAGGTCGATCCGGCGGTAGCGCGCCCGGAACTCGTCGATCTTGCCTTGCTGGATGCTGGTGATGAACTCGTTGGTGAACTTCTCCGAGGTCGCATACACGACGCGTTTGCGCGGGAAGCGGGCGATCACCTGGTTGCCGATGGCGTGCATCAGGTGGGTCTTGCCCAGACCGACCCCGCCGTACAGGAAGAGCGGGTTGTAGGCGTGCCCCGGGCGCTCGGCCACCGACAGGCTCGCCGCGTGGGCCAGGCGATTGGCCGATCCGACGATGAAGTTGCTGAACGTGTAGCGCGGATTGATGAAGGTCGTGCCGCCTTCACCCCCGACCCGGGTGGGCTCGACCCGGACGTGTTGCGCGGCGGGGGCCGGCGGGGCTCCCGCGCCCGGCGTGACCGTGCCGTCTTCTGTTTCCGCGCTGCCCGCGACCATGCCCACGACGAACTCGACCTGGACGCTGTAGCCCACGATCCGAGCGAGGGTCTGGCTGATCAGCGAGCGATAGCGGGTCTCCAGCCAATCCTTGGCGAAGCCGTTGGGCACCGCGATCCGGAAGCGCTGCTCCTCCACGTCGACGAGTTGGGTATCACGCAGCCAGGTCTCGTAGTTCGCCGGGGACAGGGCGACCTGGAGTTCTCCCAGGGCGGCTCGCCAGACCTGTTTCGCGTCCATTCGTTCGATGGGACCCTGATCTTCGGAAGCTGTCGATAGGTACGGTCCGCCACGGGCAGGGTTAGGGAATCCGGGTCCGCGAGCGTCGCGAGGACGCCCACCGCTGATCGGGTCGACGCGATCCCCAGACCCTTTCCGAGGGCTCCTTGAGGGTCTCCCGCGAGCGTCCCGGCGCCGAGGGCCCGGAGAGGATAGCACCGCCGCGGAGGCCGGTGCAACGCGTTTCTGGTATACCCCTAGGGAGTATGCGTGCGCAGCCGGGGCTGGATGGTCGTCTCCCCTCGCCGGACGGTGTTTGACACTCCTTCCGGGGCCGCCGTATCATCCGCCCGACAAAGACGCGCCATGCGCCCGTGGGTGCCGGCGCGTTCTCGTGCCTCTAGGGGCAGACGGAGCGACCGTCCCCGAGGCCGGATGGAGAGGATCCAAGACAGGCCCGATGAAGCAGACCTACCAGCCCAAGAAACGCCACCGCGCCAAGGAACATGGTTTCCGTGCCCGGATGAAGACGACGCCGGGTCGCCGTGTCCTCGCCGCTCGGCGGGCTCGCGGTCGGAAGCGGCTGACGGCCTGACCATCGAGCGCGGCCCAAACCCGCCGCGACTCGTGATGCTCTCCCGCCCGCAGGACTTCACGGCGATCCAGGGTACCGGGACCACGCGGTCCCACCCCTTCTTCACCGCCCGTATCCTGCGGACCGACCTCACGACGTCCCGCTTCGGCCTGTCGACCGGCCGTCGACTCGGCGGCGCGGTCGTTCGGAACCGGGTTCGCCGGCGACTCCGCGAGGTACTCAGGGCGATGGGGCCGACGATCCAGCCAGGCTGGGACGTCCTCATCATCACTCGGCCGGCCATCGTCGTGGCCGACCACGACGCGCTGGTCGAAGCGGTGCGGCGGACACTGGTCCGCGGCGGCGTCATCGCAGGAGTCAGGCCATGAAGCGGATCGGGATCGGGTTCATCAGGCTCTACCGGATCGTGTTCGCCTGGCTGCCGCCCTCGTGTCGCTTCGAGCCGACCTGTTCGCACTATGCGGAGCAGGCCATCGCCAAGCACGGACTATTGAAGGGGAGCTGGATGGGTGCCAAGCGCATCGCCCGCTGTCACCCATGGAATCCGGGCGGGTATGACCCGGTCCGCTAGCGAGGCTTCCCGCCCGTGACCCTGTCCCCGACGCTGCGCCGGATCGGCCCGGCGCTCCTCCTGATGATCGTTGTCGCGATCGTCATCGCCGCGTGCGTCCCTGGCACCGATCCCAATGGATCTGGCGCCGCCCCGTCGCCTACCCCGATGCCGCCGCTCACCCCCGCCTCCCCGGGAGCCGACCCGA